>JAEZQS010000354.1 GCA_023412995.1 Pseudomonadota bacterium | reverse complement strand
CTGCAGCGCAGCCGCCGCTTCGCGCGCTGTCCTGGGATGGCGCCGCGGCCACGCTGGCATTCGTGCCGGGGACGAGCGGGCGCGTCGCGCTCGACGTCGATGGCGTCCCTTTCAGCGACGACGCGTTTGCCGGCCCGGACCCGCTGCGCGTCGCGTTTCCGTTTTCCCCTTCCGGCGCGGGGACGCTGCAGGTGATGCCGCGGCTGGGACGCGGTGGCCAGCCGCTCCTGCCGGTGCCGCTGCAGGTCGCCATCGGTAGGGCCGGTGCAGCGCCGGCGCGTGCGGCGCCGGCGGACGGGTTCCCGCCGCCGCTGGTGGCCCCGGCGCGCTGCCTTCCGTTCGGCAGCGACATGGGCGCACGGGCGGTGACGGTGGTCGTGCCGGTGTACAACGCCGCCGCGCTGGTCGAGCGCTGCCTGGCCTCGGTGCTCGCGCATACTACGGGCCGCACGCGGCTGCTCGTCATCGACGATGCCAGCACCGATCCCGCCATCGCCCCGCTGCTGGCGCGCTGCGCCGGCCTCGAGCGCGTGCGCGTGCTGCGCAACCCGCAGAACCTCGGTTT
The DNA here is from genome assembly GCA_023412995.1 of Pseudomonadota bacterium. GTDB lineage: Bacteria > Pseudomonadota > Gammaproteobacteria > Xanthomonadales > Rhodanobacteraceae > Dokdonella_A. Next base: position 8,055 of record JAEZQS010000354.1, on the reverse strand, counting down.
CACCGCGACCGCCAACCGCGGCATCGCCGAAGCCGGCACGGATGACGTGGTGCTCCTCAATGCCGACGCCGAAGTCGGCCCGCTGTGGCTCACCGGCCTGCGCCGCGCCGCGTGTGCGGCGGAGGACATTGCCACGGCCACCGCGGTGTCCGACAACGCGGGCGCGTTTTCCGTGCCCGAACTGGAGCAGGCCAACCCGCTGCCTGCCGCATGGCCATTCGCCGCCAGCGCGCGAGCGCTGTGGCAGCACGCCGGCCTCGCCTGCCCCGAACTGCCGACCGGCAACGGCTTCTGCCTCTACATCCGGCGCCGCGCGATCGATGCCGCCGGCGTGCTCGACGCCGCCGCCTTCCCGCAGGGCTACGGCGAGGAAAACGATTTCTGCCAGCGCGCCGCACGCGCCGGGATGCGCCACGTCATTGCCGGCAACGTGCTGGTGCGGCACGCGCGCAGCGCCAGTTTCGGCGATGCGCGCCGCGCGGCGCTCGGCGCCGCCGGGATGGCGGTGCTGCGCGAGCGCTGGCCGGACTACGAGCGCGATGTCGGCGCCACCCTGTTCTCGTTCGAACGGCGCGTGCTCGACTGGCGCGTGCGGCGCGTGTTCGCCGCTGCGCGCGCGGACAATGCACCGCTGCCGCGCCTCCTGTGGGTGGGCGAGGACGCGCCGGCCTGGCCGGAGGCGGAGGTGTGGACGCTGCGCGCGCGCGGCGAGCGCAACGAATTCGTCCGCGGCGGCCAGGTGGTCGCCTGGAACCGCTGGGACGCGCGCGATCCCGAACCCTCCTACCGCGCGCTGTGGGACTGGCTGCAGGTGTTCGCGATCGAGGCAGTGGTCGAGCCGCGGCGCGAGGGGAACTCCGCCGCCGCGATCCTCTGCCGGCTGCTCGACATCCCCGTCGTCGAGGTCGCGCTGCCGTTGGGCCATTCCGCGCGCGACGTGCTCGATCGGGCAGAATCATCGCTGCGCAGCTTTCCGGACCTTCCTGCATGAGTGCGATCCCACGCGCGCTGGTGACCGGTGTCACCGGCCAGGACGGCGCCCTGCTCGCCGCGCACCTGCTCGGCGCGGGCAGCGACGTCACCGGTACCCACCGGCCCGGCCGCCCGCCTGACCTGTGGCGCCTGCGGGAACTCGGCATCGCCAGCCATCCGCGGCTGCGCCTGGCCCCGCTGGATCCGCTCGATGCGCAGGCGTGCGCGGCGTGCGTGGCCGACGCGCTGCCGGACGCGCTGTTCCATCTCGCCGGGCAGTCGCGCGTGGCCGAGTCGTTCCGCGACCCGCGCGGCAGCGTCGAAGCCAACGGCATCAGCACCATCAACCTGCTGGAAGCGCTGCGCCGCCACGCCGCACGGGCGCACTTCGTGCTGGCGTCGAGTGCCGAGATCTTCGGCGAGCCCGCGCTTGCGCCGCAGGACGAGGCGACGCCGCTGGCCGCCCGCACGCCGTACGGGCTTTCCAAGCTGCTGGCCCATGGCGCCGTCGGCAGCTGGCGCGCCAGCTTCGACCTGCGCGCATCGAGCGCCATCCTCTTCAACCACGAATCGCCCCTGCGCGACGTGGCCTTCGTGACGCGCAAGATCAGCCTCGGCGTGGCCCGCATCGCCCGCGGCGGCAGCGAGCCGCTGCTGCTCGGCAACCTCGATGCGCGACGGGATTTCGGCTACGCGCCCGACCATGTCGCGGCGATGGCGGCCATGGCGCGGCAGGCACGCGGCGATGACTTCGTGCTGGCCACCGGCGTCGCCTCGTCGATCCGCGATTTCGTCGACGCGGCGTTCGCGGCAGTGGGCGTCGTGCTCGACTGGCGCGGCGAGGGCACCGCGGCGCAGGCGCTGGACCGCGCCAGCGGGACCGTGCGCGTGCGCGTCGACCCGGCCCTGCTGCGCCCGGTCGATGCACCGCTGCTGGTCGGCGATGCGGCGAAGGCGCGCCGCGTGCTGGGCTTCGCGCCAAGCCTCGACCTCGCGGGCCTCGCGCGCCGGATGGTGGAAGCGGACCTGGCGCGCGCCGCCGCCGCATGAAGGTCATCTTCAACGTCGATGCGATCACCGCGCCGCTGACAGGCATCGGCCGCTATGCGCTGGAGCTCGCCCGCGGGCTCGCGGCGCGCGCGGACATCGAGGCGCTGCGCCTGTATTCGGCCTATCGCTGGGTCGACGATCCCGCCCATGCGCTGCGCGCCAACCGCACGATTGCCGCCGTGCGCCGGCACGTGCCGTTCAAGGCGGCCGCGCTGGAGGCGTACACGCAGCTGCGCACTGCCATGTTCCGCCTGCACGCACGCGGCATGGACGACTGGCTGCTGCACACGCCGAACTACGTGCTGATGCCCTTTGCCGGACCGTCGCTGACCACGGTGCACGACCTGTCCTGGCTCGCCTATCCCGAGACCCATCCGCCCGAGCGCGTGCGCTTCCTCGAGCGCCACCTCCCGCGTTCGCTCGAGCAGGCGGCGGCCGTGCTCACCGATTCGCAGTTCATCGCCGACGAGATCGCCACCACGCTCGGCGTGCCGCGGACGAAACTGCGCGTGGTGCCGCTCGGCGTGGATGCCGTCTTCCATCCGCGCGACGCCGCCGGCCTCGCGCCGCTGCTCGCGCGCCATGGCCTCGCCGGCCGGGACTACCTGCTGGTGGTCGCGACGCAGGAGCCGCGCAAGAACCTCGCGCGCCTGGCGCGCGCCTATGCCGCGCTCGCGCCCGCACTGCGCGCACGCCACCCGCTCGTTGTGGTCGGTGCGCGCGGCTGGCTGCCACGGGAACTGGAGCGGACGCTCGCGCCGCTGGAGTCGCGCGGGGAGGTGCTTCGCCTCGGCTACGTGGCCGAGGACGAACTGCCGCTCCTGTACGCGGGCGCGCATGCGTTTGCGTTTCCGTCGCTCTACGAGGGCTTCGGCCTGCCGGTGCTGGAGGCGATGGCGAGCGGCATTCCGGTGCTGACGTCGAGCGCGGGATCGCTGCCGGAAATCGCCCGCGATGCCGACGGCCCGCTGGCCCTGCTGGCCGACCCGCTCGACGAGTCGGCGCTGCGCGACGGCCTCGAACGCCTGCTGCTCGACGCGCCCTGGCGCGATACGGCCTCCGCGCGTGGCCTGGCGCGCGCGCGCGGCATGGGCTGGGACCGCTGCGTCGAGGCGACAGTCGCGGTGTACCGCGAGGTGCTGGCGGCGCGCTGATCGGCGGCGGGCGACTGGACCACGCCGCGCGCAATGCAGGGCAGATCAAGAGCCTTCAACACGAAGCACGCAGAGCACACGAAGAAAGCAGAAACGGAAGCCACGCTATTCCAAAACGGGTAGCTCCCCGTCTGCGGGCGCATCCGCGCACGGCCCGGATCCTTCTTGCTTCGCGTGCTCTGTGAGGCTGTGAATTAAACAGTCTCACAGCCGGCCAGGGATGGCCGGTCGCAAACCGGGCACGCAAGTGCCTGATGTGCGGAGCGAGTCCGGACCTGGGCCGGACTCGCGATTGGAAAAATCCACAGGAAGTGGATTTTTTCACAGGCTCTGTGTGCTTCGTGTTTCAGTCTTGAAGCGCCTGCCTGTTCCGTGTGCTCCGTGTCGAAGGCTTTCGCTCTGCTTCCGCCCGGCTTCCCCGACAGTCAGCGCCCGGCGGCCGCTGTGCCGGTGCTGCCTTTGCCACGGCCATCGTCGGATGTCACGGCGGCAGGCGGGGCGTGCGCGCCGGCTTCGAAATCCTGGATCGTGATGGTGTCGGCCTGGCGTACCGGTGGCCGGTAGGGTTCGCGGGTGATGTCCTCCCACCACGCGCCGAGTCGCGCCGCCAGCGAAGGAGCCGGTGCGGCCGCCGGTTTCGCCAGGTCGAGTGCGCCGACCACGTCGCGGCCGGTGGTGGGCGATGCGGCATAGACGCGCACGCCCGTGACGGCGCCGGCGTCCGCTGGAGCGGTGAGGCGGAAGCGCGGCGACTGCGTGCGGAACGTGTCGGTGCGCAGCGCGCGGCCGCCCTTGTCGACCCAGTCGACGGTCACGTTGCCCTGGAAGCGTGCGCCGAGGTCGACCACGACGCCCGGATTCCAGCGCGCGCCATCGCGCGCGAGTCGGGCCACGTCGCGCGGTCGTTCCAGCACCACCGCCGGATCGCCGAGCAGGTTGTACATCTCCACCAGGGTGCGATCCTGCGAGGCCTGCTTGGCGCGCACGATGGCCTCGCCGATGGTCGCGCCCGGCACCAGCAGTTCGCTGATGATGGACTTGCTGAAGGAGGGCGAGGGCGAGTTGCGCCACGAGGCGGCAAACACCGCGATCGCGCCCTTGCCGGCCTCGCGCAGGAAGCGCTCGCCGATCGAATCCTCGGTCGGGTTGTCGAACGGCGCGGAATAGCAGGTCATCGACAGCACCATCGGCAGGCGGCTGCCGTTGTCCAGCGCGGAGACGTCGTCCAGGGTGAAGAGGTCGTTGTTCTTGCGCAGGTCGGGCGGGCCGGTGCGCCAGATGTAGCGCCCGCCGTGGCCGATGAAGTGCACCAGCAGGCGGCCGTCGTCGATGCCCTCGTGGATCGCGCGCTGGTGGGCGGCGTTCTCCGACTCCTCCGGGCTCGCGTACACCTTGTCGGCGACGAAGCCGTCCTCGCCCAGTGCGGTCGCGATCTCGTCCGAGGCGCGCTTGAAGGACTCGATCTCGTCGGTGATGAACATGACGTCGCGCCGCCAGGCACCCAGGCGCGGCTGCGAGAGGTAGTTGATGGTCTTGTCGACGATCGCGCTGACTTCCGCCGGCTCCACCACCGGGAATCGACCCACCGCGACGACGGGGTGCCAGTCGTCGCCATCGACCGCGCCGAACCAGTTGTCGCTGGCGGACTGTCCCTCGGCGGAGGGGAACTGCCACGTCGGGATCAGGTTGCGGTCGGCGAGCTTTTCCGGCTGCTTCTCGTAGGGCGAGCCGGGTACCGAGCCGAAGTGGCCGGGGAAGAGCAGCTCGGAGCTGGTCCACTTGGCGTAGGCGAGGTCGTTGTAGGTCTCGTGGCGGATGTCGAAGCTGGAGTCGCCGACCAGCAGCAGGAAGCGCGGCTTCTTCGGCCAGTCGTGCCACGCGGTCGAGACCAGGTTGCGGATCGCGCGCGGGTGCGCGATGCCGTCGTTGAACTGGTCGTAGACGGCATCGATGTCGAGGATCGCGACATCCAGCCCGCGCTGTTCGTGGAACGCGGCCAGCGGGCGCACCGCATCGATCAGGCGGGGATGGCTGACGATGAGGTAGTCGTAACCCTGCGACGGGTGGTGCCAGTCGGTGCCGCCCGCCACCGCGCGCAGCGCGACCGGGCGGGCAAACGCGCCGCGTACCGGCAGCAGTTCGGTGCCGCGCGCGGCGGGTGCGAACGCATAGCGCGTGCCGTGCTTCACGCCGGGGCGGCGAACGCCATCGCTCCCGTACAGCACCGGTGCCTCGGCCGCGCCGGAGGCAAGCAGCAGCGGCGCCGCGGCGTTGCCGCGCACGCGCAGCGGCTGCATGCCCTGGTCGAGGTCGCCCGCCAGCGGGTAATCCACTTCCAGCCAGTTGAACATCACCACGTCCACCACGCCGACTGCGTGGTCCCATGGCAGGGTGCGCTTGGGCACGCGCAGTGCCAGCGTGTTGCCGCTGGCGCGCAGGCGCGTGGCAGGCACGTCGAACTCGCGCCGGATCTCGTCGCGCCCGTCCCACGATCCGGTGGCCAGCGGCTGGCCGTTGAGGAGGATCTCCACCACGTGGTCGGACGGTTTCTCGCCCTTGTCCTTCGGCGGAGGAAGGAGGGTCGAGAGGCCGCGGAACGCGAGCACCAGCTGCACCCGGCCCGCGGCGGCGCCGAGGTCGGGCAGGTCGAAGCGGGTTTCGAACGGCTTCGGATCGACCTGGGTCAGCTTGGCCCACTGCCAGACATCGGGCTCCTCGCCCGGCTTCTGCTGGCGCTGGTCGAGCCGGATCATCAGGTTTTCCTGCTCCAGGTGCAGGCGGCGCCCGAGCGTGGCGCTGCCGCTGCCGGTCGGCGCCGCGTCGCGCAGGCGCGCGTGCGTCCCCGGCGCGGCGCCCAGCAGGTAGACGTTGTTGACGCTGTAGGGATCGTTCCAGCTTTCCGGCCCGTGCAGCCGCTCGCCGATCCATTCGATGCGGTCGCCGGCGCCGAAGCGCTCCCCGGCGGCCACCACGCGGATCGGCACTTCGCGGCCGCCCTGCGTCAGCACCAGCTCGTCGGCGGCGCAGTCGGCCAGCCCGGGCTGGGCGGCGACGATCGCGTCGTGGTCCAGCGCATACACCCCCGCGTGCTCGAGCTCGATGTGCAGGCGCCCGCTGCAGGCGAGTGCCTGCGGGGATGCCAGGGCGAGAAGCAGCGCCAGTGCGCCGAAGGGTGTTTTCAGGGGCATGTCGGTCTGTGGGCAGTCGCGTCGATGCAGGCGCACGGGATGGCTGTCGGACCCCCGGGCGGCGGTTCCGTTCCCGCACCTTGCCTGGGCGCGACGCGCGAAAGGTCGCCGTGCAGCGACGCGGGAAGCGCGGTGAACCGGCTAGGCTACCGGCGCGCCAGCGGCGCCGCAACCGCGCTGCCCCCGCCATAGAAGCGCGCCAGCAGCGCCGCCACCGCGGGCGCCGCCCGCTGCAGCGTGGCGGGGTCGGAAAAGTGCAGCTCGCTCGTCACCGCGAAGTACTCCTCCACGCTTTCGGCGGCGTAGGGATCGACCAGCGTCGTGCGGCCGCGGTCGACCGCGCGGCAGAGGGCATCGTAGGCTGGCTGCATCGCCTCGATCCAGTCGCGCCGGGCGAGGCCGGGCGGCAGGCGCGGCATGCCGTCCATGGCGCCGTCGAGCATGTCGAGCTTGTGCGCGATCTCGTGCACGACGACGTTGAAGCCGTCGAAGGGCTGCGCCAGGTCGGTGGCGACGTCGGCCCACGAGAGGATCAGCGGGCCGCGCTCCCACGCCTCGCCGATGAGGTCGTCCTCGCCCTCGGTGACGACGCCGCTGTGTTCGTCGTGGTGCTCGCGCTTCACCCGGAACTCGCCCGGATAGACGATCACCTCGCGCCAGCCCGAAAGCCAGTCGAAGCCCAGGTGGCGCACCGGCAGGCAGGCGAGCGTGGCGATCGCGAGGCATTGCGCGTCGGTCAGCGCGTGGCCGGCGCCGCTGCTGAAGGTCTTGCGCGCGAGGAAGCGCCCGGCCAGCAGGCGCAACGACGCGCGCGAGGCGGCATCCATGGCATTGAACAGCGGCGAGGACGCCACCAGCGCATCCCAGTCGGCATCGGCAATGGCGACGGACGCAGACCCGCCGAGCAGGCCGCCAAGCCAGCGCATCATCCCCTGGCTACGCGATGGTGGGCGCCAGATCGGCGCGGGTTGCCGCCATCCGGCGACGGCCGTGCGGCCGGCCAGGGTGGCGCATGGCCGGGCGCCTCACTTGATGGCGCCGGGCACCAGCGACTGCCAGCGGTAGGTCGGGCGGCGCGGGGTGGCCGCGGCGGGCTGGGTGGGATCGCCGGCGGGTGCGCTGCGCGGCAGGGCGTCCGGCACGGTGGGCCCCTGCGCGGAACCGTCATCGCGGCCGCCATCGACGGCATCGCCTGAGCGGTTGCCGAGCGAGCCACCGCCGCCGCTGTCGGGAACCTCGACCAGCGCATTGCGGCTGCCCACGCCACCGCCATCGCCTGCCGCGCTCAGCGCAAGCAGGGCCATGCTGCCAATCGGCAGCGTGGCCGCCATCGTGGCGGCACTCGGAATTGCGGCCAGCAGGGCCGCGAGGGCAATGAGGCGCTTGGTCATGGCATCTTTCCTGGCGCTCGCCAAGGAACCGGGAATGCTCGCACGATCGGGTGGCCGACTCCAGCGGGCCCAGCGGTTTTGCACGGTCCGTGCCACGGCCGGCAGGCGCCGCCGGCCCGATGGGGCGCTGCGGGCGGACCGCGTGGACCTGTCCGCCGGACACACAGCGGACACTGCCGGACACTGCGCCGGACCCGGCAGGGCCGCCCGTCGCGGCCGTTACACTGGCGCCATGACCGCGATCGCTTCGCCCCTTGACCCGGCCGGCGCCACACCCGCCGCCGCCCCGCGCGCCCGCGG
>JAEZQS010000324.1 GCA_023412995.1 Pseudomonadota bacterium | reverse complement strand
CGCCGTCGAAGGCGTTGTTGAAATACGAGTGGCAGTCGGTGATGGTCACCCGCTCGAGAACCGTGCTGCCGTAGAGGCTCGAGAGGCAGGCGGAACGCTGGTAGTAGGGGTTCCACGCGTACGGCTGCGACAAGCCGTGCGCGAGTGTCAGGTCGCGCAGCGTGAACGTGCCGTTGCTGCCGGAACAGGTCGGGTTGTAGCCGTAGTACAGGTTGCCGATGAACAGGATCGGCGACTTCCCTCCACCATCGATCGTGAGCCGATCCTGCCCGGGTCCGTTGATCGTCAGATTGGAGATGTCACAGGGATTGATCTGGCCTTGCTGCAGCGTGATCGTGCTGCAGGTGAGCTGCGTCATGTCGATCGTGTCGCCTTCGTGCGCCAAGGCGACGACCGCACGCAGCGTGCCCGGAGAACCATCGTCGGCACAGCTGCTGACTGGCAGCGTCTCTGCATGGCCGGCGCCGAATGGCGCGCCGACCAGTGCCAAGCCAATGACGACGGCCAGCGGACGCAGACATATGTGAGGGGTCCGACACCCGGGAGCCCAAAGGATAGGCCCGTTTGCCTGCAAGTCCATTCGTTGAACTCCGAAGGTAAGAGCCCACTCAACCATCTTGGCATTCCCATGAGCGGGTGTACAGTTCAATCCCGCTAAACCGGAGTCGTCAGATTGGGTTAGCGGAAGGAACACAATAATCGACGCGAGGGGGAATATGAAAGCCGCACATCGTCTCGCGTTCGTCATGTGTCTTCTTTGCCATCAGTCACTTTTGGCGTTGACCCTGCAGGATCGCATCACGGCGGCATCGAATACGGCCAACAGCAACTCGAACGTGTGTAGTGAGCTGCGCGATCCCGGATTCTACTGGGAAATCGGCGATGCCAACGGGCCTATAACCGACCCGGACGAAGGCACTGTGCCAGGGTCGGATAATCAACCCGTTCGCGACGACTCGATGCACATCGCTTCCGCGTCGAAGTGGCTGTACGCTGCCTATTTTGCCGAGAGATACGGCGCGTCCGCTCTCACGGCGAGAGATTTCCAATTCCTCACCCTGTCGAGCGGCTACAACTGCAGAGCAGACCCGACACCCAGTGCGGCAGCAGCCAAGGCGTCAACTTTACGGTCGACGATTGCGTGGCCCTTTGTTCATTGAACGGGACCTGCAACGCCGACTTCACGCTCGAGAACGCCGGCCAGTTCTACTACGACAGCGCTCATTACGAAATGCGAGCCAGTTCGCTGATCATGGTGGACAGCCCCCTCACAACGTTGCATCGACCTGCACTCGGGTCCTACACGGCCACTACCCTTGGGCCCGAACTCGAGCAGTACATCGACTCCGGATCCTCATGGATGACGTTCTCTCGCGCGGTTTTGGCGGAAGGAGTCGTCACGACACCCGGCGCGTACATCGACCATTTCTTAAGAAAAATTCTGTCGGGTTCGCTGCAGATGTCGCTGCTGCTTGGCCGGGGCGCTGTGTGTACGAATACCAATCTCGACGTCAACAATGTCAAGATCTGCCCGACAGCGGTATTCGAGCCCCTGCACTCCACGATTCCGGTGAGAGCTGGCATTATTCGGTCGGCCACTGGGTGGAGGACGATCCGGGCGTCGGCGACGGTGCGTTCAGCAGCGGCGGTGCGCGTGGCTTCTATCCCTGGATCCGCAAGGCCCGACCCGGGGACGACTATGGCGGTTGGACCACGCCGATATACGGCATCGTCGCACGCGACGATCCAGGTTTCGGATCGGATCCGAATTCCATCGAGACGCCCGACGCCGCCATCGGATGGCCGTCGGTGCTCTGCGGCCGCGCCATCCGCGAGGCTTTCCTGAGCGGTGACGTACAGTAGTCGCATCGCCTGTGGACGCGCGCAGTGCGACCGGAGTACCGCAATGGACGGTACACGCGCGCCAGCGTCGACCGCTTGCAGGATGTCGCCCGCCACTTCGACGATGCGCAGATCCCTTCGCTTGCCGCGTGGCTGTCGGCCGACCCACCCCATAGGAGCGGCGCAGCCGCGACCCGGAAGCTACCCGGGCGCCGGCAGCGTTCGCACGATGGGGTAAGCCGAAAGCGCATCGCATCGTCGCGGCATTCACGTACGAGGAACCCTCAACAGGACAATGCCGGTGATGCAGTTCGCTTCGCTCACCACATCCTACGATGCCTGCGGTCCTTCTTCTGCGCGGTTCGCGAAGGGCGGGGTTCACACCGGCACCACGGCGGCGGGCTGAAGCCCGCCCTGCGCACGCGGCCAGCCGATTGCGGCAAAACGCCCGATGGGGGCGCATTTTTCGCGTACAACGGCGGACGCGAGCGTCGTACGGCAGACTCGACGGCGCCAACGGACTCCGATTCTCGCGTAAGCTAGGCGATTGTCGCCCCACCCCGCGTTTCCCCCCATGCTTCCCGAACTTGGCCTGTTTTCGCTGATCCTGGCGCTGCTGCTGGCGGCGGTGCAATGCGTACTGCCGCTGCTGGGGGCGCACTGGCGGAACCCCGCGCTGATCGCGGTGGCGCGGCCGGCGGCGGCGGGCCAGGCGGTGTTCGTGGCGACCGCGTTCGTGCTGCTGGCATATGCCTTTTCGGCCCAGGATTTCTCGGTCGCCTATGTCGCCCAGAACTCCAACACACTGCTGCCCTGGTACTACCGCCTGACGGCGGTGTGGGGTGCGCACGAGGGCTCGATGCTGCTGTGGGTGTTGATCCTGGCGCTGTGGACCGTCGCGGTCGCCGCGTTCAGCCATCGCCTGCCGGACGACTTCATCGCGCGCGTGCTGGGCGTGCTCGGCTTCATCAGCTTCGGCTTCCTGCTGTTCACGGTGATGACCTCGAATCCGTTCGCGCGGCTGCTGCCGATGCCGGCCGAAGGGAACGACCTCAACCCGGTCCTGCAGGACCCCGGCATGATCATGCATCCGCCGATGCTCTACATGGGCTTCGTCGGCTTCTCGGTGGCGTTCGCGTTCGCGATTGCCGCCCTGCTCGGCGGCGAACTCGACACGCGCTGGGTGCGCTGGTCGCGGCCGTGGACGAACGTGGCGTGGGGCTTCCTCACCGTCGGCATCGCGCTGGGTTCCTGGTGGGCTTACTACGAGCTCGGCTGGGGCGGCTGGTGGTTCTGGGACCCGGTCGAGAACTCCTCCTTCATGCCGTGGCTGGTCGGCACCGCGCTGATCCATTCGCAGGCGGTGACGGAGAAACGCGGCTCCTTCCGTGCCTGGACGCTGCTGCTCGCCATCTTCGCCTTCTCGCTCTCGCTGCTCGGGACGTTCCTGGTGCGCTCGGGCGTGCTGACCAGCGTGCATGCCTTCGCCAGTGATCCCGAGCGCGGCATCTTCATCCTCGCGTTCCTGACGGCCGTGGTGGGTGGCTCGCTGCTGGTGTACGCGCTGCGTGCGCCGAAGGTCGCCGGCGGGGAACCGTTCGCGGCGGTGTCGCGCGAAACGCTGCTGCTGGTCAACAATCTCCTCTTTACCTGCGCCGCGGCAATGGTGCTGATCGGCACGCTCTATCCGCTGTTCGGCGAGGCGTTCAACCTTGGCCGCATCTCGGTCGGGCCACCCTACTTCGGCTTCATGTTCGTGCTGCTGATGTTGCCGGTGGTGCTGCTGATGCCGTTCGGTCCGCTGCTGAAATGGCGCCTGGGCGACCTGCGCGCGGTATTGCGCGTCCTCCTTCCCGCGTTCGCGCTGGCGGTGCTGGCGGCCGGACTCGCCTGGCTGCTGGTGCAGGACCTGCCGCTCAAGGGAATCGCCGGCGTCGCCGCGTCGCTGTGGGTCGGGCTCGGCATTGCGACGTATGCGCTCAGGCGCTGGCGCAGCGTGCCGCCCGGGCGGCGCTGGACGCCGGAAATGCTCGGCATGATCTGCGCCCATTTCGGCGTCGCCGTGTTCCTTGCCGGCGTCCTGGTGGTGGAATCGACCAGCATCGAACGCGACCTGCGCTTCGGTCCGGGCGAGACGACGGCCATTGCCGGCCTCGCCTTCCGCTTCGACGGCGTGCGCCACACGGAAGGCCCGAACTTCAGCGCCGACGAAGGCACGCTGCACGTGTCGAAGGACGGCCGCGAGATCGCCGTGCTGCACCCGCAGAAGCGCATCTACACGCGCACGCGCCAGCCGCAGACCGAATCGGCCATCGATGCCGGCGTGTTCCGCGACCTCTACGTCGCCCTCGGCGAACCGGTCGGCACCGACGGCGCGTGGGCGGTACGCGTGTACGTGAAGCCCTTCGTGCGCTGGATCTGGTCCGGTGCGCTGCTGATGATGCTGGGCGGATTCGTCGCTGCCGCCGACCGGCGCTTCCGCACGCTGCCGCAACGCGCCGACGCCCGCGCACCGCTCCCGCCCGCATCGGCGGCCACGGCGGAAGCCCGCGCATGAATGCGCGCCTGCTGCCACTAGCCGGCTTCGTGCTGGTGCTGGCGCTGCTCGGCTTCGGCATCTGGTGGAACCAGCACCACGATCCGCGCGCCGTCCCTTCGCCGCTGATCGACAAGCCGGCACCGGCGTTCGCGCTGCCGCTGCTGCAGTCGCCGGCGAAGACCTTCGGCAGCGCCGATCTCGCGGGCAAGCCGTACCTGCTCAACGTGTTCGCCAGCTGGTGCTTCGCCTGCCGCGACGAGCACCCGGTGCTGATGCGCGAGCGCGCGCGCCTCGGCGTGCCGCTGGTCGGCTTCAACTACAAGGACGAGCCGGACGATGCGAAGCGCTGGCTGGCGCAGTACGGCGATCCCTACGATGTGGTGGTAGCGGACTACCCCGGCGACGTCGCGATCGATTTCGGCGTGACCGGCGCGCCCGAGACCTTCCTCGTCGATGGCGCCGGCATCATCCGCTACAAGTACATCAGCCCGCTGACGCCCGAAGTGATCACGCGCGAGATCCTGCCCCGCATCGCGGCAATGACGCCCGGCGCACCATGACCGACACCCGCTCCCTCACCGGCGCGCCGGCGTGGCTGCGCGTGCTGCTGCTCTGCATCCTGGCCCTCGCCGGCATCACGACGGTCGCGGCCGCGGTCGATCCGCTGCCGTTCAGGGACCGCGCCGAGGAAGTGCGCTTCCAGGAGCTCACGCGCCAGCTGCGCTGCCTCGTTTGCCAGAACGAAAGCCTCAACGATTCCAGCGCGCCACTGGCAGCGGACCTGCGCCGCGACGTGTTCGAGCAGATGCGTGCCGGCAAGAGCGACGCCGAGATCAAGAACTGGCTGACCGCGCGTTACAGCGACTTCGTGCTGTACGACCCGCCGCTGCGTGGCGGCACCTGGCTGCTCTGGTTCGGGCCGCTCGTGGTGCTGGCGATCGGCGGGCTGGCCGTGCTCGTGACCGTGCGCCGGCGCGCCGCCGCGGCAAGCGTGCGCGCGGGTGCATCCACCGCCACCGACAGCGAGGACGACTGGTGATGGCGATCTTCGTGGTGTGCGCGGCGCTGATGCTCGCCGCGGCGCTCGCCTTCGTGCTGGTGCCGCTGCTGCGCCGGAGGCCCTCCGCCGTCGGTACGGGCGATGCCGCGCGGCGGCTGCGTGCGCTGGACGAGGCACTCGCGGCCGGCGTGCTCGAGGCGGACGAGTACGCCCGCAAGCGCGCCACGCTGGAC
>JAEZQS010000301.1 GCA_023412995.1 Pseudomonadota bacterium | reverse complement strand
GCTCGACATACCCTAGGGCGCCACGGGCGCCGCTCCCGCCGTCTCCAGCCGCACGCGCACCGGGGGCTGTTGCGGCCATCCGCCGGCCAGCGCGCTGTACACCGCCACGGCACCGATGGCGCGCCGCGCCGCCGCCTCGGCTGCGGCATCTTCCGCAAGCAGCCGCGTGCGTTCGGCATCCAGCACGTCGAGGAGGTCGGCCGCGCCGGCATCGTGGCGCACATGGGCCAGCTGCGCCGCCTGCGCAGCTGCCTGCGCCGATCCGGCCAGCCGCCCCGCTTCCTCGCCTGTCCGGCGGTAGCGCGCCAGCGCGTTCGCGGTTTCCTCCAGCGCGCCCAGCACCGCCTGTTCGTAGGCGGCCAGCGCCGCTTCGCCGTCGGCATCGGCGGCGGCGATGCGCGCGCGCACGCGGCCGGCGTCCAGGAACGACCAGTCGATGCCGAAGGCGATCTGCCGGGTTTCGCTGTCGCGATCGAACAGCGTGTCGCCGGCGCCCGCGTGGAAGCCGAGCAACCCCGCCAGCGTGAACCGCGGGAACAGTTCCGCGGTGGCCACGCCGATGCGCGCCGTGGCGGCGTGCAGGCGTCGCTCCGCCGCCTGCACGTCCGGGCGGCGCCGGAGCAGTGCCCCACTCGTGCCGGCGTCGATGGCGGGCGGCAGCAACGCCGTCGAGGCGGCGCCGGCGAGGCGCTCGTCCAGCGCCTTGGGCGGCTGGCCCACCAGCACCGCGATGCGGTGCATGGTGACGTCGACGGCCGCTTCCAGCGCCGGCACGCGGGCACGGGTCGATTCGTACTGCGCCCTCGCCCGCGCCAGGTCGAACGAGGTGCCGCGGCCGGCGTCGAGCTGGGCCTCGACCAGCTCCAGCGTCTGGCGCTGGTTGTCGGCATTGCGGCGGGCGACGTCGAGCCGTTGCTGCAAGCCGCGCAGTTCGAAGTAGGCGCCCGCGAGCTGGCCCACCACGGCCACCTGGACGGCGGCAAGGTCGGCCGATTCCGCCTCCAGCCCGGCGCGCCGGGCCTCGATGCGCCGCCGGATGCCACCGAAGAAGTCGATTTCCCACCCGGCGAGGATGGCCGCGGAGTGGGTGGTGCCGTCGCGTTCAGCGCGCCCGAGGCCCGGCGCCTCGATGGCGCTGGCACGCGACCATTGCGACTGCCCTGCCATGGTCACCGTCGGCAGGCGGTCGTAGCCGGACTCGTCCAGCAGCGCCTCGGCACGGTCATGGCGCGCCAGCGCCCGGCGCAGGTCGTGGTTGGCCGACAGCGCCTCGTCGACCAGCGCGTCCAGCAGCGGATCGCCGAAGCGGCGCCAGAAGGGCGCATCCGGCGCCGGCAGGGGCGCATCGCCCGCGCTGGCCGCCGCATCGAACGCCGGCGCCGCCGGCAACGCCGGACGCACGTAATCGGGACCGACCGTGCACGCCGACGCGAGCACGGCCAGCAGCACGGGGGCGAGGTGGAATGCCTTACGCATGGTTCACCTCCAGCGCACGCGCGCGCGGCAGGACGCTTCGCCGGGTAGCGAGCCGGCGCAGGGCAACGTAGAACACGGGCGTCAGGAACAGCCCGAACAGGGTGACGCCGAGCATCCCGGCAAACACCGTGATGCCGGTGGCCGAGCGCACCTCGGCGCCGGCACCGTGCGAGAGCACCAGGGGCACCGTGCCGGCAATGAAGGCGATCGAGGTCATCACGATCGGTCGCAGGCGCAGCCGGCATGCCTCCAGCGCGGCCTCGACGATCCCCTTTCCGGCCAGCTCCAGCTCGCGCGCGATCTCGACGATCAGGATCGCGTTCTTGCAGGCGAGGCCCATCAGCACCACCAGGCCGACCTGCACGAACACGTTGTTGTCGCCGCCGCTGAGCCATACCCCGGCGAGCGCCGAAAGCATCGTCATCGGGACGATCAGGATCACCGCCAGCGGCAGCGTCCAGCTTTCGTACAGCGCCGCCAGCACGAGGAAGGCCAGCAGCACCGACAGCGGGAAGACCACCAGGGCCGCATTGCCCTGGGTGGACTGCTGGTAGCTGAGGTCGGTCCACTCGAGCGAGAGCCCCTTCGGCAGCACGCGCGCCGCCAGCGCGGTGAGCGTGTCCATGGCCTCGGCCGAGGACAGCACGCGCGGATCGGCTTCGCCGGCGAGATCCGCCGCCGGCCAGCCGTTGTAGCGCAGCACCGGGTCGGGCCCGTAAGTGCGGCTGACCTTCACCATCGAGCCGATCGGCACCATCTCGCCCCGCAGGTTGCGCGTGCGCAGCTTGCCGATGTCCTCGAGGTCGTCGCGGAACGGCGCATCGGCCTGGGCGATCACCTGCCAGGTGCGGCCGAAGCGGTTGAAGTCGTTGACGTAGGCGGAGCCGAGGTAGGTCTGCAGCGTGTCGAACAGTTCCGTCAGCGGCACGCCCTGCGCCTTCGCCTTGGTGCGGTCCACCTCGGCGTCGAGCTGCGGCACGTTGGCCTGGTAGCTGGTGATCGGAAAGCCCATGCCCGGTGTCTGCGCCACCGCGCCCTGCAGCGCGGCGACGCCGTCCTGCAGCGCGCCGTAGCCGAGGTTCGCACGGTCCTCGATGAAGAGCTGGTAGCCCGAGCCGTTGCCGAGGCCGAGGATCGGCGGCGGCATCATCGAGAAGGTGAAGCCTTCCTGCAGGCCGGCGATCTTGCGGTTGATCTCGGCATTGATTTCCTCCGCGCTGCGGCTGCGCTGGTCGAATGGCTTGAGCGGGAAGAACACCACGCCGGTGTTGGGCGTGTTGGTGAACTGCAGTGCATTGAGGCCGGGGAACGCGACCGCGTGCGCCACGCCCTCGGTGTGCATCGCGATGTCGGCGAGCTTGCCGAGCAGCGCATCGGTGCGCTCCAGCGACGCACCCTCCGGCAGCTTCACGCCGGCGATCAGGTACAGCTTGTCCTGCACCGGGATGAAGCCGCCCGGCACCGCCTGGAACAGCAGGCCGGTGCCGGCCAGCAACAGCGCATAGATGGCGAACACCGCGCCGCGGCGGCCGAGTGCGCGCGACACCGCGCCCTGGTAGCGCGCGGAGCTGCGCGCGAAGAAGCGGTTGAACGGGCGGAACAGCCAGCCGAAGAGGCGGTCGATCAGTCGCGTGGGCGCGTCCTTCGGCGCATCGTGCGCGTGCAGCAGGCGCGCCGCCAGCGCGGGCGAGAGGGTCAGCGAGTTGATCGCCGAGATCACCGTGGAGATCGCGATCGTCACCGCGAACTGCTTGTAGAACTGTCCGGTGACGCCGGTCAGGAACGCCATCGGCACGAACACGGCGCACAGCACCAGCGCGATCGCGATGATCGGCCCCGACACTTCGCGCATCGCCTGGTGCGCCGCCTCCAGCGGCGTGCGACCCTCCTCGATGTTGCGCTCGACGTTCTCCACCACCACGATCGCGTCGTCCACCACGATGCCGATCGCGAGCACCAGCCCGAACAGCGTCAGGGTGTTGATCGAGAACCCCAGCAGGTGGAGCACGGCGAAGGTGCCGACCACCGACACCGGCACCGCCAACAGCGGAATGAGCGAGGCGCGCCAGGTCTGCAGGAACAGGATCACCACCAGCACCACCAGCAGCACCGCCTCGAGCAGCGTGCTGACCACCGCCTTGATCGAGTCGCGCACGAAGATGGTGGTGTCGTACACCGCCTTGTACTTCATGCCGGCGGGGAAGCGGGTCGCCATCCGGTCCATCTGCGCGATCACCGCATCGCGGATCTGCAGGGCGTTCGCGCCCGGAGCCTGGAAGATGCCGATGCCGACCGCGTCCTTGCCGTCCAGCTGCGAGCGCAAGGTGTAGTCGCCGGCGCCGAGCTCGATGCGCGCGACGTCCGACAGCCGCACGATGCCGCCGTCGGCGCCGGCCTCGATCACGATATCGCCGAACTCCTTTTCGGTGGAAAGGCGGCCACGCGCGTTGATCAGGGTGAGGAACTCGCTGCCAGGCATCGGCTCGGCGCCGAGCTGGCCGGCCGACACCTGCACGTTCTGCTCGCGCATGGCGCGCACCACGTCGCCGGCGGTGAGGCCGCGCGCGGCGATCTTGTCCGGGTCGAGCCAGGCGCGCATCGCGTAGTCGCCGCCGCCGAAGATCTGCGCGTCGCCGACGCCCTCGATGCGCGAGAGCGCGTCCTTCACGTGCAGCCGTGCGTAGTTGCGCAGGTAGAGGGTGTCGTAGCGCCCGTCCGGCGAGGTCAGGTGCACCACCATCAGGAACGTGGGCGACTGCTTCTGCGTCGTCACGCCCTGGCGGCGCACGTCCTCCGGAAGGCGCGCCAGCGCCTGGCTGACCCGGTTCTGCACGCGCACGGTGGCATCGTCGGCATCCGTGCCGGGACGGAAGGTGACCGTCATCTGCAGCACGCCGTCGGAGCCGGCGACGGACTTGGTGTACATCATGTCCTCGACGCCGTTGATCGCTTCCTCCAGCGGCGTGGCGACCGTCTCGGCAATGACCTTCGGGTTGGCACCCGGATAGACCGTGCGCACCACCACCGAGGGCGGCACGACTTCCGGGTACTCCCCGATCGGCAGCATCGGGATGGCGATCAGGCCGGCGGCGAAGATGACGATCGACAACACGGCCGCGAAGATCGGCCGGTCGATGAAGAAGCGGGAAAAGTCCATGGCGTGGATCCTCTGCGGCTACGGCGCCGCGCAGGCGGCCGGGCCGCGCGGGACGCGCGGCAGGCGTGGGGCATCCGGGGTGCCTGCCGCGGTGCGGCAG
>JAEZQS010000294.1 GCA_023412995.1 Pseudomonadota bacterium | reverse complement strand
GCGCGGCGCCGGGCGCAAGCCACGCCAGCCGCGGCGGCGCGCCGGGCAGGGCCAGCAGCCAGCCGCCTTCGTGGGGCAGCAGGCGGTGCGCGGCCGGCAGCGGGACCTGCGCCGGATCCAGCTGGTGGAGCATCCAGCCGGGCGGGCACTCGAGGGTGACGCGTGCGCGCAGCACGAAGCGCGCAAGGGCGTCGCGCAGCGCCTCGGCGCCGCCCAGCGGCAGCCACGCGAGGTAGTCGCCGGGCGATGGGCGCATCAGCAGGAAACAGGCGCGCGTGCGTCCCTGTGGATCCAGCCAGGCGCTCCATTGCCAGGTCCCCGGCGCGAGCGAGGTGACGTCGCTGGTGAACTGGGCGTGGGCAAAGGTCCCGGCATCGGCGCCGGCCAGGGCCAGCAGGTCGGCTCGCTGCAACGCAGGCATGGTTGGCGAAAATCGTGGGAAGGACTGCTGCCACTCTAGCATCGGCCCCGCACCGGCCCGTCGTGCCGCTGCGCCGACGCCGCGCGATGAGGCCGTTGCGGTTGTCTGAACGCGCGCGCCGGTTTACCCTGTTGCGCGCCGCACCATGACCCGTCCCGACGCTCCCGACCCCGCCGACCCCGCGCCCTCCGGCGCCGAGGCAGCGCACGCGCAGCCACAGCCGGCGACACCCGGCGACGGCGCCACGCGCCTGGATCCGACGCGTTACGGCGACTGGTAAAAAAACGGCCGCTGCATCGATTTCTGACCACCGCGCACGCGGCGCCCTCCACCACCGCATCGAGCCAGCCATGCCAGCCACTGCGCGTCCCCTGTCTCCGCACCTGTCGGTTTACCGCTGGCAGATCCAGATGGTGACCTCGATCCTGCATCGCGCCACCGGCGTCGCGCTGGCATTCGGCAGCGTGCTGGTGGTCGCCGGCCTGCTGGCACTCGCCGCCGGCCCCGAAGCATTCGCGCGGGTGCAGGCGTTCTGCGCGTCCTGGATCGGCCTGTTGCTACTGGTCGGCTGGACCTGGGCGCTCTCCTTCCACCTGCTCAACGGCATCCGCCACCTGCTGCAGGACGGTGGCATGGGGTACGAGGTGCGCACGTTCATACGCAATGGCTGGCTGGTCTCGATCGGCAGCGTGGTGATGACGGCACTGGTCTGGGCCTGCGTCCTCGTGCGCGGGGGGCTGGCATGAGCCGCCAGTACCGCACCCCGCTGAAGATCGCCGCCGGACTCGGCAGCGCCCGCCACGGCGTCCATCATTTCCTGGTCCAGCGCGTCACGGCCATCGCCCTGCTGCCGCTGGGGCTGTGGTTCCTCTGGCTGGTGCTCGCGCTGCTGCACGCCGACCACGCCGCTGCGATCGCGCTGGTGGCGCAACCCTTCAACGCCGTGCTGATGGCGCTGTTCGCGATCGCGCTGTTCTGGCATGCGCAGCTCGGGCTGCAGGTGGTGGTGGAGGATTACGTCCACACGCACGGCTGGCAGCTCGCGCTGCAGGTGACCATCCGTTTCCTGTGTTTCCTCGGCGCCGCCGCGTGCGTGCTGGCCGTGGTCCGCATCGCACTCCGGGGCTGAGGCATGGAAAGCTACAAGATCGAGGAACACAAGGTCGACATCGTCGTGGTGGGGGCCGGCGGCGCCGGCCTGCGCGCGACGTTCGGGCTTGCCGCGACCGGCCTTTCCACCGCCTGCCTCACCAAGGTGTTCCCGACCCGCTCGCACACGGTGGCGGCGCAGGGCGGCATCTCGGCTGCGCTCGGCAATATGGGCGAGGACGACTGGCGCTTCCATTTCTACGACACCGTCAAGGGCGGCGACTGGCTCGGCGACCAGGACGCGATCGAGTACATGTGCAAGGAAGCCGCCGCGGCGGTGATCGAGCTCGAGCACTACGGCGTGCCGTTCTCGCGTACCGACGAGGGGCGGATCTACCAGCGGCCGTTCGGCGGCATGACTACCCATTACGGCAAGGGCACGGCGCAGCGCACCTGCGCCGCCGCCGACCGCACCGGCCATGCCATCCTGCACACGCTCTACCAGCAGGCGCTCAAGCACGACGCGCGCTTCTTCGTCGAATACTTCGCGCTCGACCTGGTGTTCGACAGCGAAGGCGCCTGCCTCGGCGTCCTCGCCCTCGACATGAATGAAGGCAAGCTGCACCTCTTCCGCAGCCATGGCGTGGTGCTCGCGACCGGCGGTTACGGCCGCGCGTACTTCAGCGCCACCTCCGCCCACACCTGCACCGGCGACGGCGGCGGCCTGGCGCTGCGTGCCGGCCTGCCGCTGCAGGACATGGAATTCGTGCAGTTCCACCCCACCGGCATCTACGGCGCCGGCTGCCTCATCACCGAGGGCGTGCGCGGCGAGGGCGGCTACCTCACCAATTCGGCCGGCGAGCGCTTCATGGAGCGCTACGCGCCCAATGCCAAGGACCTCGCCTCGCGCGACGTCGTCAGCCGCGCCATGACGATCGAGATCCGCGAGGGCCGCGGCGTCGGCGAGCACAAGGACCACATCTTCCTCAACCTGCAGCACCTCGGCGCCGAAGTGCTGCACGAGAAGCTGCCGGGCATTTCCGAGTCGGCGCGCATCTTCGCCGGCGTGGACGTCACCCGCGAGCCGATCCCGGTGCTGCCGACCGTGCACTACAACATGGGCGGCATCCCGACCAACTACCACGGCGAGGTGGTGCGCAAGTCCGGCGACGACCCCAACACCGTCGTACCCGGCCTGTACGCCATCGGCGAAGCCGCCTGCGTGTCGGTGCACGGCGCCAACCGCCTCGGTTCCAACTCGCTGCTGGACCTGGTCGTGTTCGGGCGCGCGGTGGCGCAGCGCTGCGCGGCCACCATCCGCCCCGGCCAGCCGCACAAGCCGCTGCCCGCCTCGGCGTGGGAGCCGGCGCTGGCCGCATTCGACAAGGTGCGCCATGCCGGCGGCTCAACGCCCACGGCGGAGGTCCGCCTCACCATGCAGAAGACGATGCAGGCGGATGCGGCGGTGTTCCGCACCGCCGGGACGCTGCAGGCGGGCTGCCAGCGCATGGCGGAGGTGTTCGCCTCGTTCGAGGACGTGCGCGTCTCCGACCGTTCGCTGGTGTGGAACTCGGACCTCATCGAGACGCTGGAACTGCAGAACCTGCTCTATAACGCCGTCGCCACCATCAACTCGGCCGAGCAGCGCCACGAGAGCCGCGGCGCGCATGCGCGCGAGGACTTCCCCGAACGCGACGACGAACACTGGATGAAGCACACCTTGGTGTCGGTGGATGCGAAGGGCCGCTGCAGTTTCGATTTCCGCCCGGTGCACACGCAGCCGATGACCGGGGAGGTCGAGGCGGTGCCGCCGAAGAAGAGGGTGTACTGAAAGGCAGGGAGAAGGGAATGGGGAATGGGGAATGGCAAACGCAACAGCAGATTGCGTCCATTCCCGCTTGAACCATTCCCCATTCCCCATTCCCCATTCCCGGACTCAAGAACATGGCCGAATTCACGCTCCCGCAGAACTCGAAGATCACGGATGGCAGGCACCATGCGGCGCCGGCGGGCGCGACCAGGGTGCGCACGTTCCGCATCTACCGCTGGAGTCCGGACGACGAGGCCAATCCGCGCGTGGACACCTACGAGGTGGACATGGCGACCTGCGGGCCGATGGTGCTGGACGCGCTGATCAAGATAAAGAACGAGGTCGACGCGACGCTGACGTTCCGCCGCTCCTGCCGCGAGGGCATCTGCGGCTCGTGCGCGATGAACATCGACGGCACCAACACGCTCGCCTGCACCAAGGCGATCGATTCCTGCTCGGGCGGCGACGTGCCGATCTACCCGCTGCCGCACATGCCGGTAGTGAAGGACCTGGTGCCCGACCTCACCCACTTCTACGCCCAGCTCGCCTCGATCAAGCCGTGGATCCGCACCCAGACGCCGCCGCCGCCGGACCGCGAGCGGCTGCAGTCGAAGGCGGACCGCGCGAAGCTGGATGGCCTGTACGAGTGCATCCTGTGCGCGTGCTGCACCACCGGCTGCCCCAGCTACTGGTGGAACAGCGACCGCTACCTCGGCCCGGCGGTGCTGCTGCAGGCCTACCGCTGGATCGTCGATTCGCGCGACGAGGACACCGGTGCGCGCCTGGACGAGCTCGAGGATCCGTTCAAGCTGTACCGCTGCCACACCATCATGAACTGCGCGCGCACCTGTCCCAAGGGCCTCAATCCCGCCAAGGCGATCGCCGAGACCAAGAAGCTGCTGGTGGAGCGGCGCGCCTGAGGTCGATGCCCGTGCGACGGCCGCCAGCACCCGCTGCCGCGGCGCAGCGCGTGAACGGGAATACCGCCCTGCCGCCGGGCCGGCTGCGCTGGCGCGCGCGCCGTGGCACGCGGGAACTGGATGCGCTGCTCGGCGGCTGGCTGGACCACGGCCACGCCGGCGCCGGTGCCGCGCTGCAGGCCGATTTCGATGCGTTGCTCGATGTCGCCGACCCGCTGCTGTGGGACTGGCTGACGGGCCGCGCCGTGCCCGATCCGCGCTTTGCCGCCATCGTCGATGCGATCCGCGCCCGCCATCGCGTTTGACTATCGCCCCTCGCGCGCGCTCGGCGTGCTGGGAGTCGTCGTGGGCATGCTCGCGATGGCGGCGCCGTGGGGAAGCGGGCTCGGCATCCCCGCCCGCATCGTCGTCTCGCTCGCCGCGCTCGCATTGACGGCCGGGAGCCTGCGCCGCCACGTGCAGCCGCGCGTACGGCGCATCAGCTGCCGGGAGGGCGAGTGGTTCCTGCTCGACGCGCGCGGCGACGAACACGCCGCGCGGCTGCGCGGCTCGACCCGGCTTGGCCCATTGCTCGCGCTGGGTTTCACCACCGGCTGGGGCAGCACCTGGCTGGTGCTGGCACCGGACAACCTCGACGCCGATACGCGCCGGCGCCTCATCCTGCTGCTGGCCCGCACGCCGGCGACGGACGAGCCCCCCGCGATGCCGCCCGCCGGTCCCGCCGGCAAGGGCGCCTCGTCCTGAGAAGCGCCAGCCACGCGGGTTCGCCCGGCGGACGCCCTGTGGCGCAGGGCGGGGTTGGCCGCGCCGGATCCGGTGTCGGGAGCTCCCGCCGGCGAACCTCAGGGCAACGCCAGGCCGGATTCGCGCAGGAGTCGCGCCAGTGCGATCAGTGGCAGTCCCACCAGCGCGGTCGGATCGTCGCTCTCGATGCGCTCGAACAGAGCGATCCCGAGTCCTTCCGCCTTGAAGCTGCCGGCGCAGCCGAGCGGCTCGCCAGTGGCGACGTAGCGCGCGATCTCGCCCGCGTCCAGCGGGCGGAACCACACGCGGGTGGTGTCGAGCGCCGTGCACGGCGGGGCATCGGGCCGTCGCGTGTCGGCGAGGCAGACAGCGGTGTGGAACGCGACCACCTGGCCGGCGCAGGCCGTGAGCTGCGCCCGTGCCGCTTCGGCGCTTGCCGGCTTGCGCAGGAGCTGCGCCCCGAGGCTGGCGACCTGGTCACTGCCGATCACGAGGGCGGGGCCGACGCCTGCAGCGACGGCCAGCGCCTTCGCACGCGCCAGCCGCAGGG
>JAEZQS010000154.1 GCA_023412995.1 Pseudomonadota bacterium | reverse complement strand
TGTTCGGCCTGCGCGGGGTCATGGTGTTTGACGCGGCGCAGCAGCACCGACTGGTTCAGCAGCGTCGCGCCGGCGGCGCGCAGGCGTGCGCAGGCCGATTCCACCGAGGTATCGATCTCGTTGGCATGGTTGGCATGCAGCACGATAACGCGCTGCAGCGGCAGCGCGGACAGCCAGGCGGTGAAGGCCGCGTCGATCCGTTCCGGCAGCACCACCGGAAGCCGCGTGTGGATGCGCAGGCGGCGCACATGGCCGATGCCGGCCAGCGCGGTGCCGAACGTCGCCAGCTTGGATGTGGAAAGGGACAGCGGGTCGCCACCGGACAGGATGGCCTCGGACAGGGTCGGGTCGCCGCGCAGGTGCGCGAGCGCCTGCTCCCAGCCGGCGGCCGCGGCGGATTCCTCCGCATAGGGGAAGTGGCGCCGGAAGCAGTAGCGGCAGTGCACCGCGCAGGCCCCGGTCGCGACCAGCAGCGCGCGTCCTTCGTACTTCTGCAGCACGCCGCCGGAGGCGCGCGCGTCGAGGTCGCCTACCGCGTCGCGGCTGTAGCCGGGCACGTCCTGCAGCTCCTGCGCCCGCGGCAGCACCTGGGCCAGCAGCGGGTCGGCGGCGTCGCCATGGCGCATGCGGGCAATGAAGCCGCGCGGCACCCGCAGCGGGAAACCGGTGTCGGCGCCGGGCAGCAAGCCGGCGGCGACGTGCGACAGCCCCAGCAGGTGCAGCAGTTCGCGCGGGTCGGTGACCGCCTCGCGCCAGAGCTCTTGCCAGCGCGCCGGCTGCGCCGGGATGCGGGTTGCAGGTATCATGGCGGGATCGGTCCGACCGGCTGGGCCCAACGGAACCGCCGATTGTAGCCGCTCCGGCGGCCGTCCCGCACACGCATGCCCCCGCCACGCCGGCCGCGCGGTGGGGCGCACCCGACAGCGACAGGAGTGATGCATGGCCAGCTACGGCATGAATGATGTGAAGAACGGCATGAAGATCATCGTGGATGGCTATCCCTGCACGATCGTCGACACCGAATACATCAAGCCGGGCAAGGGGCAGGCCTTCACGCGCGTCAAGTTCCGCAACCTCAAGACCGGCCGCACCCAGGAAATGACCATGAAGTCCACCGACGCGGTCGACGCCGCCGACGTGATGGACACCGACATGGAGTTCCTCTACTCCGACGGCGAGTTCTGGCATTTCATGCACCCGGACACGCACGAGCAGATCGCCGCCGACGAGACGGCGATGGGCGATGCGGCGAAGTGGCTGAAGGGCAACGAGACCTGCATCGTCACGCTGTGGAACGGCGCCCCGCTCACCGTCACCCCGCCCGTGTTCGTCGAACTCGAGATCACCGAGACGGACCCCGGCGTGCGCGGCGACACCTCCGGCGGCGGCGGCAAGCCCGCCAAGCTGGAAACCGGTGCCACCGTGCGCGTGCCGCTGTTCGTCGGCCAGGGCGAGAAGATCAAGGTGGACACCCGCTCCGGCGACTACGTGTCCCGCGTGAAGTGACTGCGCCGCAGAAAAATCCGCGCCGCGGATTTTCGTCGCGGGCCGGGCACCCCGGCGCCTGACCCCGCGACCATGCCTCCTGCACCCCAGGCCATCGATCTCCTGATCGTGCCCCGCTGGACCGTGCCAGTGGAGCCGCACGGGGTGGTGCTCGAATGCCACGCGGTCGCCGTCGACGACGGCCGCATCCTGGCCGTGCTGCCGGCCGCCGACGCGCTCGCGCGCTACGCCGCGCGCGAACGCGTCGACCTGCCCGGCCATGCCCTGCTGCCGGGGCTGGTGAATGCGCACACGCACAACCCGATGACGCTGATGCGCGGGCTCGCCGACGACCTGCCGCTGATGACCTGGCTGAAGGAGCACATCTGGCCGGCCGAGGCGCGCCACCTGGGTCCGGCCTTCGTGCGCGACGGCATCGAGCTGGCGGTGGCGGAGATGCTGCGCGGCGGCACGACGTGCTGCAACGAGAACTATTTCTTCCCCGACGTGCAGGCCGAAACGTACCGGCGCCTCGGGTTCCGCGCCATGGTCGGCCTGCCGGTGATCGAGTTCCCGAGTGCCTGGGCCGCCAGCCGCGACGAGTACTTCGACAAGGGGCTCGCGGTGCACGATGCCTGCCGCGGCGAGCCGCTGCTCGGTACCAGCCTCGCCCCGCACGCGCCCTACACCGTTTCCGACGAGAGCTTCGAGCGCATCCGCCTGCTGGCCGACCAGCTCGACGTGCCGGTGCACCTGCACCTGCACGAAACCGCGCACGAGGTGGAGGAAGCCCGCCGCGAACACGGCGCGCGCCCGTTCGCGCGCCTGCAGGCGCTCGGCCTGGTCAACGAACGCCTCGTCGCGGTGCACATGACCCAGCTGCTGGACAGCGAGATCGCCGCCTGCGCGGAGGCGGGGGTGTCGGTCGTGCATTGCGCCGAATCCAACCTCAAGCTCGCGTCGGGCTTCTGCCCGGCGGCCCGCCTGGCCCGGGCCGGCGTCAACCTGGCGATCGGCACCGACGGCGCGGCCAGCAACAACGACCTCGACATGATCGGCGAGACGCGCACCGCGGCGCTGCTGGCCAAGGCGGTGGCGCAGGATGCCAGCGCGCTCGGCGCGAACGATGCCCTGCGCGCGGCTACCCTCGGCGGCGCCCGCGCGCTGGGCTGGGGCGAGCGCATCGGGTCGATCGAGCCGGGCAAGGAAGCCGACCTCGTCGCGATCCGGCTGGAAGACATCGAAACCGAACCGCTCTACGACGTCGTCTCGCAGGTCGTCTACGCCGCCGGCCGCCACCAGGTAAGCGATGCCTGGATCGCCGGCCGGCGCAAGCTCGCCCAGCGCGAGCCGGTCGGCATGGACCTCGCCGCGCTCCGCGCCAAGACGCGCGAATGGCGCAGCCGCATCGCCGCGGAGTAGGCTCGCGCGAGGCGACGCGACGCACGCCGCCGGATCCGCCTGTCGCCCCGGCAATCCCCATTTCCCAACCAGCGGTCCCTGCATGTCCAACGTCGATCCCGCCGAAACCGCCCGCTTCGACCGGCTTGCCGCGCGCTGGTGGGATCCCGACGGCGAGTCGCGCCCGCTGCACGACCTCAACCCCGTGCGCCTGGGCTACATCGCCGCGCGCGTCCCGCTGCAGCGCGCGCAGGCGCTCGACATCGGCTGTGGCGGCGGCCTGCTGAGCGAGGCGCTTGCCCGCGCCGGCGCCGTGGTGACCGCCATCGATCTCGCACCGGCGGTGCTGGACGTCGCGCGCCTGCACCTGCACGAGAGCGGCCTGGAGGTCGATTACCGGCAGACCAGCGCCGAGGCGCTGGCGCAGGCGATGCCGGGGCACTTCGACCTGGTCGCCTGCATGGAGCTGCTCGAGCACGTGCCGGACCCGGCCAGCGTGATCGGCGCGGCGGCGGCGCTGCTGAAGCCGGGCGGACGACTGTTCCTTTCCACCCTCAACCGCACGCCGCGCGCATTCGGCGCCGCCATCGTGGGCGCCGAGTACGTGTTCAACCTGCTGCCACGCGGCACCCATCACTACGCGAGGTTCCTGCGCCCGAGCGAAGTCGGGCGCGCCCTCCGCGCGGCGGGCCTGGAACTGGAGGACCTCGCGGGCATGGCGTGGGATCCCTTCACGCGCCGCGCCCGCCTGCAGCCCGGGGTCGCCGTCAACTACCTCGCCTGCGCGGTGAAGCCGGCATGAGCCTGCCCTCGCCGCCGCGCGCGGTCCTGTTCGACCTCGATGGCACGCTGGTGGATTCGGCGCCGGACCTGGTCGAGGCGGTCCGCGCGTTGTGCAACGAACTCGGCGCGCCGCCGCCGGATGGCGCGGCGGTGCGGCGGGTGGTCTCCGCCGGCGGCCGGGCGATGCTGCGCACCGGCCTGCCCGGGGCGGACGACGCCATGATCGACCAGTGGCTGCCGCGCTTCCTGGACCTCTATTCCGTGCGCATGGCGGTGCACACGCGCCTGTACGAAGGCATCGCGGGCGTGCTCGAGCAGCTCGAATCGCGGGGCATCGCCTGGGGCATCGTGACCAACAAGCCAGGCTGGCTGGCGCGGCCGATGCTCGAACAGATGGCATTGCGCGACCGCTGCGCCGCCCTCGTGACGGGCGACTGCCTGGCCGTGCGCAAGCCCGATCCCGCGCCGGTGCTGCGTGCCTGCGACCTTGCCTGCGTGGACGCGCCGCAATGCGTATTCGTCGGCGACGATCGCCGCGACATCGATGCCGGCCGCGCCGCCGGCCTGTACACCATCGCCGCGGCGTGGGGCTACCTCGACGGCGGCGACCCGGCGACCTGGGGCGCGGACCGGGTGCTGGCGGATCCACACGACCTGCCGGCGGCACTCGGCCTGTGCTGATGGCCCACGATGCGACCGACGCGGGGCCTGCGGGCTTCGAGCAGAAGTGGCGCGCCGCGCAGCCGGAATTCGGCCTCGGGCTCGCCTTCGTGCCGGCGCCCGCCCGTGCGGCCCGTTCGGCATTCGCCTGCATCGTGTTCGAACTGGAACAGGCAGCGTTCGCCACCGAAGGCGCCGAAGCCGCCGCGGCGAAGCTCGCCTGGTGGGGGGAGGAGTTCGGGCGCATGTCCCGGTTGCAGGCGCAGCACCCGCTCGCGCGCGTGCTGCAGGACTGGCCTGCAATCGTCGCCGCAACGCCGGCAGCCTGGTACGCCGTACTTGCCGGCGCGTTGGCGCAGCGCGACCCCGAACCCGCTGCCGACGCGGACGCCCTGCTGGCCGGCTATGCCGCGCTGTACGAGCCCGTTGCCGCCATCGAGGCCGCCTTGTTCCCGGCCAGCGACGCGGCAGACAACCCGCGTGCGCGGGCGCTGGCACGCGCGGTGCGCGAAGGCGCGGCGCTGGCGGACGTCCTGCGCGAGGGACGCCTGCCGTTGCCGCTCGACCTGCTCGCGCGCCATCGCCTTTCGCGCAGCGACCTCGATGCACGCCAGCCTGCACGCACGGCGGCGCTGCAGGCGTGGTTCGCCGATCTCGCGCGCCATCTCGACGCGCTGCGCCCTGCAGGGCCCCTGCAGGCCGCTGCCACGTCCCCATGGCG
>JAEZQS010000114.1 GCA_023412995.1 Pseudomonadota bacterium | reverse complement strand
AGCCCGAACAACCGGCCGCCAGGCCCGCCAGCAGGGCGAGGCCAGGCACGCCGGCACCGGCGGCGCGCAGCAGGTTGAGGCTGCCGGTCACGGCGAGGTCGCCGAAGCGCCAGACCGCCGTATCGATGAAGTTCTTGGTCTTGTAGCGCGTCTCGGCATCGACCTGGGTGTAGAGCGAATCGGCCGCCGGCTTGAACACGCCGTAGGCGCTCGCACGCGTGACCACCGCGACGACGGCGATCCAGGGCCCGGCAAGCACGGCCAGTCCGGCCAGCATGAGCGCCTTCACCGCGCCATCCAGGGCGAGCGCGGATGCGGGCCCGAAGCGCACCATCAGGGCGCGTGCCAGGGTCGCCTGCAGCAGTGCCGTCAGGATGTTCGCGTACAGGTCGATCGAGGCCGCAAAGTCGATGCGCGCCCCGCGGGTGGCGTAGGTCGCGCCGCTGTAGTCGGCGAGCAGGGCGTAGATGACCGTGCCGACGGCGTCGCCGAGCAGCATGAGCAGGGCAAGGCGGCGCATCAGCGGCGACCTGAAGGTCTCGATCGCGCCGGCAAGGAAACTGCCGCCGATCACCCGTTCGTCGCGCCGTTCGTCGCCAGTGACCGGATGCCGCCGCGACCAGCGCGACAGGGCGAGGATGCAGCCGATGGCCAGCCCGAGCAGGGCCGCGGACACCGCCAGCAGGGCCGACACGCCGACCAGCGCATTGAGCGCGCGCGTCAAGGCCGGTCCCGCGATCGCGCCGAGGGTGCCGCCGAGCGCAATCACCGGAAACAGCCGGTGCGCCTGCCCCGGGTCGAACAGGTCGGCCATGAAGCTCCAGAAGACGGCGACCACGAACAGGTTGAACACGCTCACCCAGACGAAGAACACCGAGCCGAGCAGGCGTGCGCCGATCGTGTCCTGCAACTGGAACAGCGGGATGAAGGCGAGCATCCCGGCAATGAAGAAGCCATACACGATCGGCACGAAGCGGCGCCGCGGGAAGCGCGCGACGAGCGCACCGAACAGCGGCGCCAGCAGCAGCGTCGCGGCGAACGTCGCGGCATAGAAGACCGGCAGCGCGGTCGAGCCGACCGCCGCCGACAGCTGGTCGCGCACCGGCCGGATCACGTAATAGGCGGCCAGCACGCAGAAGAAGTAGGCGAACGCGACCGCGACGGCAAAGCGTTCGTGGCGCTGGATGGCAGGGCGCTCGGGCAAGCGGTCCGCTCCGCTTCGGGGCGCCGCAGCCTAGCACGCGCGGCGCACCGGACCGTGCGGGCGCGGTCCCGCCACGCCCCTCGCCGCGGCGCCTAGCCCAACGCGGCCGTCAGCTCCGGCACCAGCTTGAACAGGTCGCCCACGAGCCCGTAGTCGGCGACCTCGAAGATCGGCGCATCGGCATCCTTGTTGATGGCGACGATGGTGCCGGCGTCCTTGATGCCGGTGAGGTGCTGGATCGCACCGCTGATGCCGATGGCGATGTAGAGCTCCGGCGCGATGATCTTGCCGGTCTGGCCGACCTGCAGGTCGCTCGGCACGTAGCCGGCGTCGACCGCGGCGCGCGAGGCGCCGACCGCGGCGCCGAGCTTGTCGGCGAGGGCGTGGATGATGGCGAAGTTCTCGCCCGAGCCCAGCGCGCGGCCGCCCGACACCACGCGGGACGCCGATTGCAGGTCGGGGCGATCGCTCTTTCCCTGCGTGCGTTCGACGAAGCGGGTGTGCGTCGGCAGCGCGACGTCGAGCGCGAGCGCCTCGACCGGCGCGGCACTGGCGCCGTCGGGGGCGGCGGCCCAGGAGGCCGTGCGCACGGTCCCGACCAGCAGCTTGTCGGCGGGTGCCTGCACGCTGACGATCGCGTTGCCCGCGTAGATCGGGCGCTTGAACGCATGGGGACCGTCGACGGCCGAGATGTCCGACACCTGGCCGACGCCGAGCAGCGCGGCGACCCGCGGCAGGAGGTCCTTGCCGAAGGTGGTCGAGGGTGCCAGCAGGTGGGTGCAGCCCTCGCCGGCGGCCGCGGCCACCTGCGGCGCCAGCACGGCGGCCAGCGGCTGCGCGTTTTCGGGACGCGCGACGGCAAGCACCTTCGTCACGCCGTCGATGCGCGCGGCCTCGGCGGCAATGGCGTCCGGCTCGGCCGCGAGCACCAGCACCTCGATCGCGCCCTCGCCGATCGCGCGTGCGCAACTGACGCAGCGCGCCGTCGAGGCATTGAGCTGTCCGTCCAGGTGTTCGGCAACGATGAGGATCCTGCCCATCAGATCAACCCCTTCGACTTGAGGGCGGAGACCAGCTCCGCCACGTCCTTGACCATCACGCCGCGGCTGCGCCTGGCCGGCGGCGCGTACTGCGTGGCCATCAGGTCATCGGCCATTTCCACCCCGAGGCCTTCCAGCGCGACCGTTTCGATCGGCTTGGACTTGGCCTTCATGATGTCCGGCAGCTTGATGAAGCGCGGCTCGTTGAGGCGCAGGTCCGTGGTGACCACCGCCGGCAGGTCGACCTCGATCGTTTCCAGGCCGGCGTCCACCTCGCGCGTGACGCGCGCGACGTTGCCGTCCACTTCCACCTTCGAGGCAAACGTCGCCTGCGGGCGGTCCCACAGCGCAGCCAGCATCTGGCCGGTCTGGTTGCAGTCGTCGTCGATCGCTTGCTTGCCCAGCAGCACCAGGCCGGGCTGCTCCTTCTGCACCAGCGCCAGCAGCACGCGCGCGGCGGTCAACGGCTGCACGGCGGCGGCGGTGGTGACATGGATGGCGCGGTTCGCGCCCATGGCGAGACCGTTGCGCACGTGCGCCTGCGCGTCCGGCGGGCCGATGGTGGCGATGACGACTTCCTCCGCCACGCCTTTCTCGCGCAGGCGCAGCGCCTCCTCCAGCGCGATGTCGTCGAACGGGTTGGCCGACAGTTTCACGCCATCGGTGACCACCCCGCTGCCATCGGGTTTGACCTGGATGCGCACGTTGGAATCGACGACGCGCTTGTAGCCGACCAGGATCTTCATCGGGAGGGAGCCCTCGCTTGGGATGCGCGGCAGTGCCGGGCAAAGAACCGGGATTTTATCGGAATCGCCGCGTGCGGAGCGACCGTGGCCGCGTGCCGGCAGGCGAACCGGGACGCCAGCGCCCGGTCGCCGGGCGCTCCGGAGTGTGGCCT
The DNA here is from genome assembly GCA_023412995.1 of Pseudomonadota bacterium. Lineage (GTDB taxonomy): Bacteria > Pseudomonadota > Gammaproteobacteria > Xanthomonadales > Rhodanobacteraceae > Dokdonella_A. Next base: position 592 of record JAEZQS010000114.1, on the reverse strand, counting down.
GCCGCACAGTTGTCCACAGGCCGCGTGGACAGCCCTGTGGACAACCCGGGGATGACGGCCACGCGGCCCGACGGGAGCGGTCCCGGCTACGGTTTGCGCAGCGGATGACCAGTCGCACCGGCGGCGTCTGCCCGCGCCAGTACGTGGCGGGCGAAGCGCGCCGCGGCACCCGGCGCATGATCGAAGAACAACGAGGGCTCGACCAGTTCGAGTTCCAGCACGCGGGGGTGCCCGGCATCGTCCCGGATCAGGTCGACGCGCGCGTACAGCGGCGTGCCGGGGCCGGGTATCGTGGCGATTGCCGCCGCCGCGACGGCACGCTCGGCCGCCGTGGCCTCGCGCGCAGTGATCGCCTCGGGTGCGAACAGCCCTTCGGTCGCGCCGGCGCCAGGCTGCAGCAGGGCGCCCTTGCGGATGGCGTGGCTGAAGACGCCTTCGACATGCACGAGCGCGGTTTCGCCCTCGGCATCGACGCGTGCGAGATAGGGTTGCAGCAGCACGCTGCGGCCCTGCGCGAGCAAGTCGCCGGCCTGCGCCGCCGCGTCGGCGCGGGCATCGCGCGGGTGCCGCCGCGCATCACGCGACCCCGCGC
>JAEZQS010000083.1 GCA_023412995.1 Pseudomonadota bacterium | reverse complement strand
GACCACGGCGGGGTCGAAGCGGAAGGCGGCCGGGTCGCCCGCGCCGCGCGCGCGCAGGCTGCGCAGCGCAATGGCGTTGCCGTCGCGCCAGAGCACCGCCGCGCGCGAGTAGCCCGACCCTGCCAGCGCATGTTCGGCAAGGCGGTCGGCCAGCGCCTGCACGTCCGCGGCGGCGGATACCTCGTCGGCACAGCGCAGCAGCAGCTCCAGCCGCTGTTCGGCCAGCGTGCCGAGGCGGCCGCCCACGTCGATGCGCGCCGCCGCGACCTCGGCGCGGTTGTCGCGTGCCGCCGCGGCGCGGAAACGCCACGCGCCGATGGCGAGCACGTCGCCGGGATGCAGCGCCACCGGCATGCCGGCGGGCAAGGCAAGGCCGTTCAACTGCGTCCCGATGCGGCTGTGGCGGTCGGTCAGCGTCCAGCCGCCCGGCCCCGGCTGGATCAGCGCATGCTCGCGGGAAACGCGGGGATCGGGCAGGGACAGGGCGCTGCCGGCAGCACGCCCGATGGTGAAGGAGCCGGCCAGCGGCCAGCGCGCGTGCGCCAGCGAGGGACCTTCCAGCAGTTCCAGTTCCAGCGCGAGTGCCATGCCGCCACCCTTCCGCATCGCCGATGAACGCCGCGCAACGGCGGCTGCGCAGTCATCGGCCGTTCGGCCGGGCAATTGCGCGCGGATCGCCGCCAGATTATCGTGTTTCGGTCCGAACCATCCCGGCCGCGCAATCCAGCCGCGGCTTGCGGGCAGACCCCGGCGCCTCGTCCGGCGCGTTGCACCAGCGGCTGCGGCGAGGGTTGCCCGCTTTCCTCCTTACCTACTTTGCTGTCGGAGACCCACCTCATGCGCTACCCCTGGATCGCGGCAGTGACCGCACTCGCACTGCTTGCCGGCTGCCAGCAAGGTAACCAGCAGAACGCGCCCGCGCAGCACGCCGCCGCGCCGGCGATCGCGCCGGGAACCACCATCAACGGCAGCATTACCCTGCGCGAGCCGGTGCCGGTGGCCGCCGGGGCGTTCCTCACGGTCAAGCTGGTCGACGTCGCCCAGCCGGAAGTGCCCATCGCCGAGAAGACCCTGCCCGTGACGGGCGAACCGCCCTTCACCTTCGCGCTCGATTTCGACCCGGCGCGCATCGCCCCGGATCGCACCTACGTGGTGAACGCGGTGCTGACGGACGGCGACCGCCATTTCGTCGCCGCGCTCAGCACGCCGGTGCTGACCCACACCGCGGGCACCTCGGTGCAGATCGTGCTGAATGCCGAGCCGACCGAATCGGAGAAGCTGGCCGAGGCCTGCTCGCACATCGAGAAGCAGATCGGCGGCATGAAGAAGGTGGCCGGCACCTACACCACGGACGATTCCTCCGTCGGCTGGGATGCCTTCGCGCAGTCCGGCAGCGTGGCCTTCGTGCGCGTCAATACCGATTTCGACAAGGGCGGCCACAGCTCCGCCAACTTCGCCTACGACGCCGGCCAGCCGATGTGCGCCAAGCAACCCGGCGGCGTGCGCGCGAAATGGGTGGTGGGCTGGAATCCCGCCGGCGAGGTCGTGTTCCGCGGCAGCGGCGGCAGCGAACCGGACGACGCCACCGTGTCCGCGCTGCGCGATGCGGCGATGAAGGCGCTGCAGATGGCGCAGGAAAAGGTCGACGCCTCGCGCCGGCGGTAAACACGATGCCGGGGCGCGGCTGCGCCGCTCCTCGGACGCCACAGGGACTCCCGTAGGAGCGCTTCAAGCGCGACCGCGGTAAGCCATGCGCGACGCCAGCTGGACGCGTTCGTCGCCTGTGCGATTTCGCGGTCGCGGCTGCGCCGCTCCGGCGCGCGCAGCCGCCGCCTCAGGCGACGCGGCGACGGCGAAGGTGGACCAGCAGCAGCGAAATGGCGGCCGGCGTGATGCCAGAAATGCGCCGCGCCTCGCCGACGGTCTGCGGCCGCACCTGGCGGAGGCGCGCGCGCGCCTCGTTGGAAAGCCCGCGCACGGCATCGAAGTCGAATGCCGCCGGTAGGGGCAGGTCGTCGTGGTGGCGGCTGCGTTCGATCTCCGCCTGCTGGCGCTCCAGGTAGCCGGCGTAGCGCGCGCCCACCTCGACCTGGGCCGCGGCTTCGCCGGATTCCACGCCCGGCCCGAACCCCTCGACCGACACCAGGTCCGCGTACGCCACGTCCGGCCGGCGCAGGAGGTCGTGCGCGCTGGTCTCGCGTGAGAGCGTGACGCCGAGCTGGCGCGCGAGCGCGGCGCCCAGGGCATTGGCCGGCGAGGCCCACAGACCACGCAGGCGCGCCGTCTCGCGCGCGATCGCGTCCTGCTTGCGGCGGAGGGCCTCGTGGCGAGTCGCCGGCAGCAGGCCCAGCGCGAAGCCGGTTTCCCCCAGGCGCAGGTCCGCATTGTCCTCGCGCAGGTGCAGGCGGTATTCGGCGCGCGAGGTGAACATGCGGTACGGCTCGGTGACGCCGTTGGTGACGAGGTCGTCCACCAGCACGCCGATGTAGGCCTCGTCGCGACGCGGCGTCCACGGCGCAAGGTCGCGGGTGGCGCGCGCGGCGTTGAGTCCGGCAATGAGGCCCTGCGCGGCAGCCTCCTCGTAGCCGGTGGTGCCATTCACCTGGCCGGCGAACCAGAGGCCCGCGACGGCCTTGCTTTCCAGCGAGGCCTTCAGTCCGCGTGGATCGAAGTAGTCGTATTCGATGGCATAGCCCGGCCGCGTCAGGTGCGCGCGGGCGAGCCCCGGGATCGAGCGCACCATTGCGAGCTGCACGTCGAAGGGCAGCGAAGTCGAAATGCCGTTGGGATAGGTCTCGGCGGTGTCGAGCCCTTCCGGTTCGATGAACACCTGGTGCGACGCCTTGTCGGCGAAGCGCACCACCTTGTCCTCGATCGACGGACAGTAGCGGGGGCCGGTGCCCTCGATGGCGCCGCTGTAGAGCGGCGAGCGGTCCAGCGCCGCGCGGATGATGTCGTGTGTCCGTTCGCTGGTGTGGGTGATCCAGCAGCTCACCTGGCGCGGGCGCACCGGCGCACCGGCAAACGAGAAGCAGGGGGGCGGGTCGTCGCCGGGCTGCTCCTCCAGCTGGCCGTAGTCGATGCTGCGCCCGTCGATGCGGGGCGGCGTGCCGGTCTTCAGGCGGCCGACGCCGAACGGCAACTCGCGCAGCGCCGCGGCAAGGCGCGTGGACGGCGCGTCACCGGCGCGTCCACCCGCCTGCTGCTGCAGGCCGACGTGGATTCGCCCCGCAAGGAAGGTGCCGGCCGTGAGGACCACCGCCGCCGCGTGGAAGGTGATGCCGGACTCGGTGACCACGCCGCAGGCGCGCCCGTCGCGCATCACCAGCGAGGCCACCGCCTGCTGGAACAGGGAGAGGCGCGGCTGGCTTTCGACCAGGCGACGGATCGCGGCCTTGTAGAGGGCGCGGTCGGCCTGGCAGCGCGTGGCGCGCACGGCGGGTCCCTTCGAGGCATTCAGGGTGCGCCACTGGATGCCCGCCGCGTCGGCCGCCACGCCCATCACGCCGCCCAGTGCATCGATCTCGCGCACCAGGTGCCCCTTGCCGATCCCGCCGATGGCCGGGTTGCAGCTCATCTGGCCGACGGTCTCTATGTTGTGGGTGAGCAGCAGCGTGCGCGCACCACAGCGCGCGCTCGCCAGCGCGGCCTCGGTGCCGGCGTGGCCGCCGCCGACCACGATGACGTCATGCGTGTACATCAGGGCTGCCGTCGGGAGGTGCGGGAAGGGGCGGCCATTCTACGGCGCGGCCCGGGCACTGGCACGAAACCTGCTGAACTTTCGGGTACTCCCACCGACGCACGGCGTTTGCGAGCACGCCGCAGCCGGAATTCAGGGGCCGGCCCTGCGTCGGTGGGAGCACCTTCCCGCAGCCCCCTCCAAAAACCGTCTGCCATGCGCCTGCCATCCCGGGCGGCACGCGCGGCATTGCGCCAGCGGGCGCATGGCGGCATTCCATCCCTGCGCATGGCCGCGCCAGCCGGAAGGCTGGCGCCCGGCGGGTCTCGGGAACAGGGGGAGTCCGGAAACCGTGGTGCCGGGCGCCAGTGACCGGGAAGGCGGGCGCGAATGTGCGCCATGCACGCAATCGGTGCGGCGCACTCCACAGTTCGGCAAGGGTGCCGGAGCGGCAACTGGCAGACTGTGACGAGGATCGCGAACTCCTGCCGTGCCCCGCTGCCATGCTGCTGCCCGCGTCAGCTTTGGACGCTGCATGTCGAACGCAGCGATCCGGAGCGAGGCGCGGAACGGCCCCGAAACGGCGCCGTCGGCCCGGATTCCCGGTTGGCACGCTGCTTGCTGACCCCTGTTCGGGAATCCAGGAGCACGCATCATGAGCAACATCGCCAGCATGACCTTCAACCCGCTCTTCCTGCGCCACGATCTGATGATCGAACTCGGCCGCCTCGAGATGGCGATCGACAATGCGCGCACGCAGGCCGCTGCAAGCGATGCAGTGCGCCAGCTGGAAACCCGCTGCGCCAAGATCAACGAGGCACTCAGCAAGCTGCCGGCCTGATCAGCGCCACGAACGACCGGGGAAGGGGGAACAGGGGAAACGAGGGCCGCGCATCGCGCGGCCCTTTTTTATTCCACGCCCTTGCGCCGCAGATATCAAAACCGGCCAGGGTGCGCTTCTCCAGTGAGGGACCGGCTTCGGCCATCCGTGAGAAGCGCACCCTGCCTCCGTCGTTCGCGGTTGCCGACCTCCAGAAGCCTTCGATGGCGTGCATCCGGGGCAAGGTCTCGCCGGCTCGACAGCCGAGGAGACACCTACCGGGCAAGGGAGCGTCCGTCCGACTCGGATCCAAGTGAAGGGGCGGCAGCCTGCACCTCAAACCGTTAAGCCCCGCATCCGCGGGCGTAACTCATACGCCCCCATCCCCGCCCACTTCGATGCCGCCAGGCCAGCTCGTGGGCCCGGCGCAAGCTTCTGATTCCGCTCGGAAGTACTCCTTGACCTGAGGAATGGGTTGCTGAACGATAGGGCGCAACACCCCGTATCCGGGGGCTATTTGTAGTTAGCTCCCCTCCAACTAGCACGGAGAACTGCGATGCACGCATCAGTACGTTGGTTGTCAGGTCTAGCCATGTCGCTGGGCGCCGTAGGCGCATCCGCATGCAGTGTGTCCACTGGCGAGCGGGAG
>JAEZQS010000170.1 GCA_023412995.1 Pseudomonadota bacterium | reverse complement strand
CATCTCGCATCCGGACGCCGGCAAGACGACCCTCACGGAAAAGCTGCTGCTGTTCGGCGGCGCGATCCAGATGGCCGGCTCGGTCAAGGGCCGCAAGGCCGCGCGACACGCCACCTCGGACTGGATGGCGCTGGAGAAGGAGCGCGGCATTTCCGTCACGTCCTCGGTGATGCAGTTCCCCTACGAGGGCCGCATCATCAACCTGCTCGACACGCCCGGCCACGCCGACTTCGGCGAAGACACCTATCGCGTGCTGACGGCGGTCGATTCGGCGCTGATGGTGATCGACGTCGCCAAGGGCGTGGAGGAGCGCACGATCAAGCTGATGGAGGTGTGCCGGCTGCGCGACACGCCGATCATGGCCTTCATCAACAAGCTCGACCGCGAGGGCCGCGCGCCGATCGAACTGCTCGACGAGATCGAGTCGGTGCTGAAGATCGCCTGCGCCCCGGTCACCTGGCCGATCGGGATGGGTTCCCGCCTCAAGGGCGTGTATCACCTGCTGCTCGACGAGGTGCACCTGTACGAGCCGGGCCGCAACTTCACGCGCCAGGACTCCACCATCTTCCAGGGACTGGATGCACCGGGGCTGGAACAGCGCGTCGGGGCGGCAATGCTGGCCGAGCTGCGCGAGGAACTGGAGCTGGTTCGCGGCGCCTCGCACCCGTTCGACCGCGCGGCCTACCTTGCCGGCACGCAGGCACCGGTGTTCTTCGGCTCGGCCGTCAACAACTTTGGCGTGCAGCCGCTGCTGGATTTCTTCACCGAGCATGCCCCGCCGCCGCAGCCACGCGCGACCACCACCCGGACGGTGGCTCCCGAGGAAGAGGCGCTAAGCGGCTTCGTGTTCAAGATCCAGGCGAACATGGACCCGCAGCATCGCGATCGCGTGGCGTTCCTGCGCGTGTGCTCCGGGCGCTACGAGGCGGGCATGAAGATGCTGCACGTGCGCACCGGCAAGGAGGTACGCATCGCCAACGCGCTCACGTTCATGGCCTCCGATCGCGAGATCGCCACCACCGCGTGGCCGGGAGACGTGATCGGCCTGCACAACCACGGCACGATCTCCATCGGCGACACGTTCACCACCGGCGAGGCGCTGTCCTTCACCGGCATCCCGAGCTTCGCGCCGGAACTGTTCCGTCGCGCGCGGCTGAAGGATCCGTTGCGGATGAAGGCGCTGCAGAAGGGCCTAGAGCAGCTGTCGGAAGAAGGCGCGACGCAGTTCTTCCGCCCGCTGATGTCGAACGACCTGATCCTCGGCGCCGTCGGCGTGCTGCAGTTCGACGTCGTCGCCTACCGCCTGCGCGACGAATACGGCGTGGAGAGCGCGTTCGAGCCGATCGGCATTGCGACGGCCCGCTGGGTCCGCTGCAGCGACGCGCGCAAGCTGGAGGAGTTCCGCGAGCGCAATGCCAGCCACCTCGCCATCGACGGCGCCGGACAGCTCGTCTATCTCGCACCGTCGCGCGTCAACCTGCAGCTGGCCATGGAGCGCTGGCCCACCGTCACGTTCGCCGCCACGCGCGAACACGCGAGCAGCGTCGAGACTGCGGCGTAAAGAGGGTTCCCGGAGGAGTGCACCCGCTTCCTGTGCAGCGGGGCCCTGATGCGGCGCTGCTGGTACCGCGAATCCGCGCGCGCGAGAACGGCAGGCGGGTTCAACCGCCTGCGGCGAACGATCCGCGGAAGAGGACATCGACCGTACCGTGACCCGCCGCGCCATGGGCCTCGTCGTTGGCGGCGAAGATGCGGTCGCGGCTCGTGAAGATGCGGTCGGGCGCGGGCATCGAGCGCGCCGTGGCGGCGACATCGTTCCAGCGCTGGGCGTCCTGGCCATGCCAGTTGGCGACGCCCAGGGCGACGGCGAGGCCGGCGGCAATGCCCCCTGCCCAGCCGAGGCGGCGGATCGGGGTACGGCGGGCGCCGAACGCGTGGCGGGCGGCAACGTGCGCGGTGGCGCTGCGACGCAGGGGATGGGCCGCGCGCGAACGGGTGGCGTTCACGGCCTGTGCCAATGCCGCGGATTCCGCCTGCAGTCCGCTCAGCAGCGAGGCGATGGCAGGGCCTTCCGGCGCCATCGCCAGCTCGCGCGCCAATGCCTCCTCCTGCGCTGGACCGGCGACGCCGGGATCGACCAGCGGGGCGACCCGCGCCCCCGCGCGACGCGCGACCAGGCGGCGGTAGAGGCTCGAAAGCGACTGTTCGTTCATGGCGTTCATTCGTCGAATTCACCGTGTCCAGCTTCGCGCAGGCGGGCCTTCAACTCCTCCAGCCCGCGCGAAACGAGTTTCCTTGCCGCCTCAGCCGAGGAAATTCCCGCGACATCGGCGATTTCCTGCAGCGCGAATCCCTGCAGGTGCAGCGTGACCGGAAGACGGCGGCGATCCGGGATGGCAGCAAGGCAGCGCTCGAGTCCCTGCATGCGCTCGGCGTCGCCTGCGCTGCGTTCGGGATCGACCGGCCCATCGCCCAGATCGGCGGGTTCGTCGTCCTCCTCCGGCAAGGGTTCGGCGGCGCGGACCTCGGCGCGCCGGAGCGCATCGATGACCGTGCTCGCCACGACCCTCTGCACATAAGACGCATGGAAGGCCCCGGACCGGTCACGCTCGATCGCGTGCCAGAGGCGGATGCGCACTTCCTGCTCGACGTCGGCCGGATCGATGCCGTGGCGGTCCAGCCCTGAAGCGAGGATCAGCCGCCTGACGCGCGCACCGTAGGCCGTGAACAGTTCTTCCAGGCGGACGTGGACGGGGTCGCGGGGATCGGGCATCGGGTGGCGGGCTTGCGGGGGCGGCTATGCTCGCCCGCGATGCGGGGGAGCGCAAGGCGGCGGTGGGGCCGTGATTGGGGATCGGGGATCCCGGAGATGGCATTGGGCTTACCGTGCAGGTGGCCGCATCGGGGCCCGCCAGGCTCCCGGTGACGAGCCAGGCGCCGCGCTCCCCGCCCAGGCACGGCAATCACGGAGTCAGGTCCGCGCAGCGGCCGCTCTGCCCAATCCCGAATTCCCAATCCCTGCTCCAAAAAAAAGGCGGCCCCGTTGCCGGAGCCGCCCTTGGAGTCAACCCTGCGCCAGCTTAGAACGTCTGCTGGTAACGCAGGTAGTAGAAGCGACCGATGTCGAAGCCGCCGTAGTACGAGTACTGCGAGTTCGGGCCGCTGTACATCGGGGCGCCGAAGTGGTTGAACAGGTTGTTCGCACCCACCGAGAACGTACCCTTCCACGGCGCGTTGTAGCGCAGCTGCACGTCGTGGAACGTGTTGGCACCGGTACGGTTCACGTCGATGACGATGCCGTTCTCGTAGTGGCCCGGCTGGTTGCACTCTTCCTCGAACGAGCACTCTTCCTTCATCGAGGAGTAGTAGCGCGTCGTCCAGGTCGCACCGAAGTCACCCAGCGTCCAGTCGAGGCTGGCGTTCGAACGGATGCGGAAGTTGCCGCCCCAGCTCGTGAACGGGGAAACCGGCGTGGTCGGCTCGTCGTCGGGCTTCGAGTTCAGGTAGTCGGTGTACGTGGTGTTCCAGCGTGCCACGAAGCGACCGAACGAGAACTCCGGCAGGCGGTAGGCAACGCCGAAGTCGTAGCCCTGGGTCTCCGTCCAGCCCGCGTTCGACAGGCCGCGCAGCGCGTAGTTGATCACGCCGGTGGCGGGATCACGCGTGAACAGGTCGGTCGAGCAGCGTGCCTGGACACCGAGGCGGTAGCAGTCGTTCAGCATCGCGGTGATCGAGTCCGAACCGATCGAATTCTCGATGCGGATGCGGTACCAGTCGAGGCTGAGGTCGAGGCCCTGGAACCAGCCCGGGCTGTACACGATGCCCAGCGTCTTGCTGGTCGCCGTTTCCGGCTGCAGCGTCGGCGTGGAACCGGCGAAGTTCTGGATGCCGGTCTGGCACGGGTACGTCGTACAGGGGATGCCGCCCTGGCCCAGCTGGATGTAATCCGCCGGCGTCGGGTTCTGGCCAGCGAAACCGCCGGTGCAGCGCGCCAGCACGTCCGGGTTGGAACCGGCGGCCTGGGTCACGTCGCAGGGATCGATGTAGTAGTCGAACGTGCCGCTGATGCCGCCGTAGAGGTCGGCGATCTGCGGCGCGCGGAAGCCCTCGGCATAGTTGCCGCGGACCAGCAGGTCCTCGATCGGACGCCACGTCAGGCTGACCTTGCCGTTGGAGGTGTCACCGAAGGTCGAGTAGTCCGACCAGCGGTTGGCGACGTTGACGGTCAGTTCCTGCGCGAACGGCACGTCCTTCAGCAGCGGGATGTCGACCTCGACGTAGTACTCGTCGACGTCGTAGCTGCCGCCGGTCGGACCGGAAGACAGGTTCGTGCTGAGACCGGCCTGGCTGAAGGCGTCCGGAATGAAGTTGCCTTCCTCGCGGCGGTGCTCGTAACCGGCCGCAACGGCCAGCTCACCCGCCGGAAGCGTGAACACGCCACCGGTGATGTTGGCGGTGTAGTCGGTGGTCTGCGTCTCGCCACGGTCGTGGTAGAACGGGAACAGGTACTGCTGCAGGATCGGGTTGCTGAGCGAGCCGTCGCCCGCCTGGCCGTAGGGCAGCAGCGGGTTCCACGGAATGCACGAGCCCGGGGCCGAACCGTACGGCAGCGGGTTGTCGGGCGTGCCGCAGGTGACGAGGCCGGTGGCCGGATCCAGGAACGACGGGCCGAGCGCATTGCTGGTCGCGATCAGGCTGAAGTCGCCATGGCTGACCTTGAGCAGGTCGTTCTTGTTGACGAAGCCGCCGACGTCCCAGTTCCAGGTGTGCTCGCCGATGTCGAACGTGCCTTCCAGGCCGCCGGAAATGCGGTACGTGGTCAGGCGGTTGTCGGTCGTGCGGGGCACTTCCCAGCCGCGGCGGTAGAAGTACACCGTCGCGCCTTCACCCTCGCCCAGGAAGCGATCGCCGAACGGGTTGAAGTAGCTGCCCGGGGTCAGGCCGATGTAGGGGTTGCCCACGCCCGGCAGCGTGAAGGCCGGCTGGAACGGATAGCCCGCCACCTGCTGCAGCGTCTCGCGCTTGTTGTACAGGATGTCGGTGGTGAAGCGCAGGTTGTCGGTGATCGAGTAGTCGGCGTTGGCGAAGACCGAATGGCGCTCGATGCCCGTCGCCAGCATCATCTGCTGGTTCGGGTTGGCACGGTCGGCCGTCGAGGTCGGGTGGTAGTCGCTCGGACCGCCGTCGAGGCCGGCATTGAACGGATCGCCGCCCGGATTGAGCGTGCAGAGCGAGAATGCCCCGCCGCCGCACCAGCCGCCGAACGGGTCGAAGAACGCGCCGTTCTGCGACACGATCGAGGTGCCGACGCCCGGGTGGCGGTTGGTCGCACCGGATTCGCTGAACCAGCGGTTGCGCGCCCACACCGGATCTTCCTTGGCGTACTCGGCGCTCAGGGTGATCGACCCGCGGTCGCTGCTCGCGCCGAAGGTCATGCTGTAGGTCTGCTTCTCGCCGTCGTCCTGGTCGTACTGGCCGACGTAGGCATCAGCCTGCGCGCCGTCGTAATGGCTGCGCGTGATGATGTTGATCACGCCCGCGATCGCGTCGGAGCCGTACAGCGAGGAGGCGCCGTCCTTCAGGACTTCCATGCGCTCGATGGCGGCGATCGGAATCTGCGAGAGATCCTGCAGGCCGGAGGTGGTCGTGCCGAGGCGCTTGCCGTTCAGCAGGATCAGGGTACGGTTGGCGCCGAGGTTGCGCAGGTCGACGTAGTAGCCGCCGACGTCCTCACCCGAGGCCAGGACTTCCGTGCGGCTGATCGGCGGGGTGCCCGCTTCGGTCAGGTTCTGCAGGATGTCGGCGACGGAGTTGAAGCCCTGGTGCTCGATCGTCTGGCGGTCGATCACCACGATCGGCTGGGCCGTCTCGATCTCCGCCTTGCGGATGCGCGAACCGGTGACCGTGATCGTTTGCAGCTGCGACGCCGACGCTTCGTCGGTCGTATCCTGCGCGATCGCCGGCGACGCCGCGCAGACCAGCGCCAGCGAGACGCCGACCCCGGTACCGTAGCTGCGCAGGCCGCTTCGAATCGCGTTTCGGAGCAGGTTGTTGGACATGTAATGCTCTCCCAATCAAGGTGTAACAAACCGGCCGCAACTGCGCGGCACGTGTCGATCCGACCTTAAAAAACCGTAAACCCGCGCTGTTGCCCGGAACGGGCAAGCCGCGTTGCAGAAATTGCTCTTTCGGTTACGGCAGTGCCGTTGCGGCGACCTGCGGGGCACGCTTTCCGGCGCGGCGCATCGCGCCGGCGGTGGTGCCGAAGTGCTGCCTGAAAAGGCGCGAGAAGGCGCACCGGTTCTCGAACCCGCTGGCGAGGGCGATCTCGGCCACGGCGAGGGGGCTGGCGTGCAGCAGGCGGCGGGCATGCTCCAGCCGCTGGCGCACCAGGTAGGCATGCGGCGTCTCGCCGTAGGCGGCGCGGAAGGCGCGGATGAAATGCCAGGGCGAGTAGTTGGCCATGCGCGCCAGCGCATCGTTGTCGACGTCCAGGTGGCAGTTGGCCGAAAGGTAGTTGCGTACCCGTTGCAGGCGGACGAACACCTGGCGCCGCTGGGCGTAGGTGCGTCCCGGGCAGCGCGCAATGGCAGGCTCGAAACCCCGCTGCAGCGCCAGCACCCCCTCCACCAGCGCATCCAGCGCAACGGAGCGGATGTCCTCGTCCCGCGCGCGCGCGACGCGGATCGCCTGCCGGCGCAGCGTGCGCTCGGCCTCGTGCACCGCCGGCAACAGCAGCGGCTCGGGCGCGACATGGCCGCCCATGCTGCGCGCGTACTGGCGCCGCCATGCGGCCGGCGTGCCGATGAGGGTCAGCCACAGCGCATTGCCGCGGCCAACCAGCTGCAGGCGCGGCTCGGTGTCGGAGACGCGCAGTTCGCCGGCCTGGATCGGTGCCTCGGTACCCGTTCCCAGCTGCACGCGGCCCCGCAGCGCGATCGACACGCTGGCCAGGGGCCCCTCCACCCGCAACAGGCAGCCCTTGCCGCCGCCCTGGATGGCGACGAGCGGGGATTGCCCGGCCTGCCGGCCAAAGGCCTTGGCCGACAATTCAAGGTTGGCCCCGTGGGCCAGCTGGTAACTCGGGTTGTGCACGACGTTGGCGACTCCTGCGTTCCAGTCTCGTCAGTAGCCCACTGCCACCGGGGCGTCAATCGGCCATCGCATGGAGCGTGACCTGGCCCCTGCGGCGTATTGCCGCCCCTTTCCGGATCAAGGACCTGCCGGCGATCCGGCCATTCACGAAAGCCGTCGTAGTATGCCACGCGCGCGCCATCGCGGCGAGTGCCGGAGGTTGGGGGGCGAGTGCGCGATCGAGGAGGCGCGAGCCTCTTGCAGGATCGCTGCGAGCGCGACCGCGGGGTGGCGGTCAGCGGCATGTGCTCCTCGCACGCGGGACGGCCGGGTTCCGCGGCGGCACCGCACGGATCGCCTGCCGATCTAGCCCCTCGCTCCGGCCTCCAGCAACGGCGGCAACGGGCAATGCAGTGCCGCACAGATGGTGCGCAGGAGCTCGGCTTCGGCCACCGCGACGCGGCCGTCGGCACCAATCGTCGCGGTGAGGGCGCGCACCACCAGTTCCTTGCCTGCCGGCGCGAGGTGGTCGAGGCGGCGCAAGGCGCGGTCGAGCGCGGCCTGCCAGTCCACCGGCGGAGCAAAGGCGATCGCCGCCCCCGGAAGGACTTCCTGCAGGCCCCGCGCGTACGCCTGCCGCGCGGCCTCCGCCTCGTCATGGCCGTGGCGGGCGAGGATCGACAGGAGGTCACGCAGTTCGGCCGCGGCCTGCGGCAGCCGCACGCGGCCGGCAGTGAAGTGGCGGGCGGGCTCCAGCGCGTCGACCACCTGCACTTCCAGCAGCCGTACCAGGCAGTACTCGGCGAGGGTGACGCGGCCATCGGCTTCGACCAGTTCGCGCAGGCCGATCATGAAGGCGGCCAGCTGCGGTCGCGGGCGCCGCCGCAAGGCAGGGAAGGCCAGCGCGGCCAGCGGCAGGCGCAGCATCGGATGCAGGGCCGCCACGTCGCGCGCGAAGCCGTCGACGGCGGCGCGCATGGCCGGACCATGGCGCGCTTCCACCAGGCCAAGCTGGCGCTCGCGCAAGCCGGCATCGTCCTCGTGCAGTGCAAGGGCGAGCACGAGCGCAATCACGTCGCCCGACTGGGCGGCCGCCGCGCGCAGCGACCCGGGCACGCCGCGGCGCAACGTGCGCGCGGCCATGCGGTCGTCGCTTCCGGGTTGCCCGACCTGCCCTGCCACCGTGCCCGGCACCAGCACCAGCGACGCGTCACGCGCCGGCACCGCCCCCGCAGCCGCAGGCACCGGTTCGGCGGTGGCCCCGGCTGGCGCGAATCCCGCGATGGACACATCGGCACGCGTCCCCGGGTCGCCTTCCACCCGCACCGGTTGGCTCCACGCCGCGGCGATGCGCTCGAGTTCTTCCGGGCGGAACGCCGGGTCGAGCCGCTTGATGCGCTCGCCAATGGGCGGATGGGTGGCAAACACCGACAGGCCGCGCAGCCCTTCGCCGAAGAGCATGTGCGCCACTTCCTCGGTGCCGGCGCTTTCGAGCCTGGAGCCTTCCGCGAGGCCCGCGATCTTCTTGAGTGCACCGGCAATGCCGGACGTCTGGCGGGTGAACTGCACCGCCGAGGCATCGGCCAGGTATTCACGCTGGCGCGCGATCGAGGCCTTGATCGCGCGCGCGAACACCACGCCGATGTAGCCGACCGCAAACAGCGCCAGCCCGAACGCCACCAGCGCCGCCGCGTCGCGCGCGCGGCTGCGGGCAACCCCGGTCGCGATGCGGCGACCGACGGTCGCCGTCAGGAGGATGCCGAAGACGATGCCCATCAGGCGGATGTTGAGGCGCATGTCGCCGTTCAGCACGTGGCTGAATTCGTGGCCGATGACGCCCTGCAGCTCGTCGCGGGTCAGCTTGTCGAGGGCGCCGCGGGTCACCGTCACCGCCGCGTCCGCCGGCGAATAGCCGGCAGCGAAGGCGTTGATGCCCGACTCCTGCTCCAGCACGAACACCTCCGGCACGGGAACGCCGGAGGCGATGGCGATTTCCTCCACCACGTTGCGCAGGCGGCGATAGGCGAAATCGGTGGTGCCGGGCGGCACCGGCACCGCGCCGAGCCCGCGCGCCACCGCCTCGCCGCCGCTGCGCAGACTGGCGATGCGGTAGAGCGACCCGGCACCGATGGCGCCGAGGACCAGGAGACTCAACGGCAGCAATCCGCCAAGCCTCACCCCGGAACCGTCCCCGGCGAGAAACAGCACCACCACGAGATCCGTCGCGACGACGATCGCCACCACGGCGAGCGCAAACAGCACCAGCATGCGGCGCGTCAGCCGGCGCGCGCGTTCCTGTTGGTCGAAGAAGTTCATCGTCCGGCACCGGCGGGGGTGCCGGACGCGCCGACGGGCGGCGAGTGGCGCACCTGACGCTGCATGCCGCGCGTGGGACTCAGCCGAACGACACCTTCGGCACCTCGCGCTTGGTTTCCGATTCGATCGCGAGCAGTTCGGCCGGCTGGAAGGCGAACAGGTTGGCGACGACGGAGCCCGGGAACATCTCGCGGCGGTTGTTGTAGCCCATCACCGCGTCGTTGTAGGCCTGGCGAGCGAAGGCGACCCTGTTCTCGGTTGAAGTCAGCTCCTCGCTGAGCTGCATCATGTTCTGGTTGGCCTTGAGGTCGGGGTACGCCTCGGACAGGGCGAACAGGCGGCCCAGCGTCGCCGTCAGCGCGTTGTCGGCACCGGACAACTGCTGCATCGCCGCCGCGTCGCCCGGGTTGGCCTTCGCGGCCGAGAGGCCGGACACCGCGCTGTTGCGGGCCTGGATGACGGCCTCGAGCGTCTCGCGCTCGTGCTTCATGTAGCCCTTGGCGGTTTCCACCAGGTTCGGGATGAGGTCGTAGCGGCGCGTCAGCTGCACGTCGATCTGCGCGAACGCGTTCTTGTAGGCATTGCGCGCGGTGACGAGGCCGTTGTAGAGGCCGACGACGAACAGCGCGATGCCGACGAGGACCACCAGGAAGACGAGCGTGCCCATGGGAACCCCCTTTGCTGTCGAGGCGTGCCAGCGCCATGCCGGCACGCACGAGCCGCACCGTGCGCGTGCCTGCACTGGCGCCCGGGCCATGGCATGCTGCTAGAATCGGTGCGTCTTTCGAGCATAGCACGCGGGTCCCAGCGGCCCCCGGAGAGGATTTTGGGCAGTACTCCGCGCGTCCTGTTCGCTCTTCTGGCGGCATCCGCCATTGCCGTCTGCACGCCGTCGCACGCAAAGAAGACCGGACCGGCGCCCAGCAACGCCAGCGCACCCGGCGCGCTCGCCACCGGCGCCTCTGCCGGCAAGGCCCCCATCGTCCTCGCCAAGGCCAGGAAGAAGCCGCACCCGCGCCACAAGGTACGCGCGCGCGACGTGACGCCGCCGGCTCCCGTCGTGGTGCCCGTCGCCGACGAGCGCCAGGTTCGCAGTGCCGCCGCGGTCGCGCGCGAGTTCGACCGCTGGCTGGATGGCATCGAGCTGTCCGGCGACGTCGCCGGGCTTGCCGCCGCCATCGTCAAGGACGATCGCGTGCTGCTCGAGCGCGGCATCGGCTTCGCCAATGCATCCACCGGCGAACGGGTCGGCGGCGATACGGTGTTCCGGCTCGCCTCGCTGTCGAAGGCGTTTGCCACCGCGATGGCCGGGCTGCTGGTCGAGGATGGCCGCCTGCACTGGGATACCCACGTCGCGAAGCTGCTGCCGACCTTCACCCTCAACAAGGAAGGCGCGGCGCAGAAGCTGACGGTCGCCGACATCCTCAGCCACCGGGTCGGGCTGCCGCACAACACCTATGACAACCTGCTCGAGCAGGACGAGCCGTACCAGGTGCTGGTCAGCCGCCTGAAGGACGTGCCGCTCGCCTGCCCGGTGGGCGAGTGCTACGGCTACCAGAACGTCGCCTTCAGCCTGATCGGCGACGTCACCTACGCATCCACCGGCGACTTCTTCTACCACCAGGTGGAAAAGCGCATTTTCCACCCGCTCGGCATGGCCACCGCTACCTACGGTCGCGACGCGCTGGAAGGGTCGAAAAGCTGGGCCCGCCCGCACCGGCGCACGAAGGGGGGGTGGGTCCCGTTCCTGCCCAACGAAACCTATTACCGCGTGGCGCCGGCAGCGGGCGTGAATGCCAGCATCCGCGACATGGAACAGTGGCTGGTGGCGCAGATGGGCGGTCGCCCGGGCGTGCTCTCGCCGAAGCTGCTGGAGAAGCTGCACACGCCGCTGGTGGAAACCGCGCGCGAGAAGCGCGCCTCGCCCTGGCGGCGCGGGCGCCTCAACGATGCGCAATACGCGCTCGGCTGGCGCATCTACGACTACGCCGGCAAGACGCTGGTGTACCACGCGGGCGCCGTGCAGGGATATCGCGCCGTCATCGCTTTCCTGCCCGATTACCGCTTCGGCGCGGTGATGCTGTGGAACAGCGAATCCGCCCTGCCGGCCGGCCTCCTGCCGATGCTGCTCGACCGCTACCTCGGCCTGCCGGACGTCAACTGGGCCGGCATCGACAACGGTGACAGCACCTCGACCGGCAGCGGCGACTGAGCCCCGCAGCCGGGCGATCCCGCGGTCGCGCTTGCAGCGCTCCCACGACGGCACGACACCCCGAACCCCCAATCCCCAATCCCGAATCCCCAATCCCCGCTCCCCCGCTACTCGATCAATCGCCGCCGTACCGCATAGCGGACGAGCTCGGCGGTGTTGCGCACGCCGATCTTGGAGAGGACGCGGCTGCGGTGGTTCTCGGCGGCCTTGGCGGTGATGTCGAGCCGGTGGGCGATTTCCTTGATGGTGAGGCCGTCGACCATCAGGTGCAGCACCTCGCGTTCGCGCGCGCTGAGGTTGCCGTAGGGGTCGGTGGGGGCGGGCTGCGGCTGGTGGACCTGGTCGACGAGGATGCGGGTGGCGTAGGGGCCGTACCAGACGCCGCCGGCCGCGATCGCGCGGATCGCGTTGAGGAGCTCGGTGGTGGCGGCGTGCTTGACGAGGTAGCCGGCGGCGCCGGCGCGCACCATCTGCACGACGTACTCGTCTTCCTCGTGCATGGTGAGCACGAGCACGCGCAGGCGCGGCAGCTCGGCCATGAGGCGGCGCACCACCTCGACGCCGTTGAGGCGCGGCATCGAGATGTCGATCACGGCGATGTCCGGCTGCAGCGCGTGCGCCTGTTCGATGGCGCTGACGCCGTCGGCCGCTTCGCCGACCACGAGGCATTCGCCGCTGGCGCAGAGCATCGCCACCAGGCATTCGCGCAGCACCGTGTGGTCGTCGGCGACGAGCAGGCGGATCATGCGGGATCCCGCGGCAGGTCGGCGAGCGGGAACACCGCGCGCAGGTGGAAGCCCGCGCCGGGCGCCGATTCGAGCTGCAGCACGCCGCCGTACAGGCGTACGCGCTCGCGCATGCCGCCGAGGCCACTGCTGCTGCCGCCGCTGCCGCGCGCGGTGGCCGCGGCGAGGTCGCAGCCGTGGCC
>JAEZQS010000009.1 GCA_023412995.1 Pseudomonadota bacterium | reverse complement strand
GTTCGCCTCCGCGAGCGCCGCGAGGCGCTCGCCGGCGTGGGCTTCGGGCAGCGTCGCGACCCGGCCGTCGGCGAGCAGGGCCAATGACGGCAGCTCGCCGGCGCCCCCGGCGAACGCGTCGGCGCTGCCCCGATCGACCCGCGCCAGGACGCGCCATGCGCAGCGGCGCAGGCGTGCGTCCTCCTCGTAATACCAGCCGGCGGACCCGTCCCACCAGGCGAGCGAAGACAGCGCGGCATCGAAACCGGCGCCGTCCAGCGCCTCGACCGCCGCGGCCGGCAGCCCGATCGAATCCAGCACCACCTCCATTCCCGGCAGCGCGGCGCGCAGCCGCGGCAGGAATCCGGCCCAGCCGTCGCCGGGCGCATCGGCGCAGCCGACCGCGCGGAGGGCCGTTACCCCGGCGGCCTGGGCATCGCGCAGTTGCCGCTCCCACCAGTCGTACACGGCCGGTCCGGCACTGCGGCGCGCGAGCACCGGGCCTTCCGCCACGTGCGCGGGCACGCGCCGGGGATCGGGCGGCTCCGCCGCATCGGCATGGAACCAGGCGGGATGGCTCGAAACCACCGGCGCATCGGCCGGCAAGCGGCGCAGGTCGACATCCGCCATCGACTGCAGCCCGCACCGCCGGCACGCGGCAACGGCTTTCGCGATGCGTTCGCCCGCCCCCGGCGCGCTGAAGACCGGATCGAAAAAGAGTGTGTCGAAGCCCGCGGCGGCCGCCCGCTCCGCCGCGGCGGCGAGCTGGTCCGCCACCCACCCGCCCGTGGCGATCGCGGCTATCCGCTGCGCGCCCTCCCGGCGCTCGGGCGCTGGCATGACTTCAGGCGCTGGCTTGATCCGCGAGCGGACCGGCATCGGCGAGCGCGCGTGCCACGCGTTCGCGTTCCTTCCGCTGCCCGCGGGACAATCGGACCAGCCGCGACGGCAGCGCCAGCGGCGAGCCGACGCTCCCTGCCAGGGCAGCGACGAACCCTTCGCCCCAGCCATGGATGGTCGCCTCGCGCAGGCGCGACATGGCCGCGCGCCAGCGTTCGCGGCGCTCCCCCAGCGGCATCGACAGCGCACGGGCCATCGCCTGGGCGCAGCCTCGCGTGTCGGAGGGATCGACCTGCAACGCCGAATCCAGTTCGCGCGCGGCGCCGGCGTAGCGGGAAAGCACCAGCACGCCGGGATCGGCGCCATCCTGGCAGGCGACGAACTCCTTCGCCACCAGGTTCATGCCATCGCGCAGCGGCGTGACGAGGCCGACGCGGGCCATGCGATAGAAGCCTGCCAGGTCCTCGTGTGCATAGCTGCGGTTGACGTAGCGCAGCGGCGTCCACGCCTCGTCGCCATGGCGGCCATTGATGCGGCCTACCCGGCGTTGCACCTGCTGGCCGAGCCGCTGGTATTCGGGAACGTCGCAGCGCGACTCCGGCGCGACCTGCAGGAAGGTCACGCCGCGGCGGTGCTCGGGATGCGCCTGCAGCAGTGCGCCATAAGCCGCGATGCGTTCGGGGATGCCCTTGGAATAATCGAGCCGGTCGACCGCGATCATCAGCTCGCGGCCGGCGAGGCTCTCGCTCAGGGCCCTGACGCGCGGGCGCGTGGCGGACGCGTCGGCCAGTGCGGCAAGGGCGTCCGGGTCGACGCCGATCGGGAACGCACGCACCAGCACGCGCCGCGCTCCGATCGCCAGCTCGCCCGCGGCACGGCGCTCGGCGCCGCAATGCGCTTCCAGCATCGCCGTCAGCACGTCGGCATCGGGCTGGGTCTGCAGCCCCACGACGTCGTAGGCCGCAAGGTCGCGCAGCAGGTGCTCGTGGCCGGGCAGCCGCGCCAGGTGCTCCGCGCCGGCCATCGGCGTGTGCAGGAAGAAACCGAGCCTGCAGCCGATGCCGCGCTCGCGCAGCATCCGTCCGAGCGGAATCAGGTGGTAATCCTGGATCCACACCATGTCGTCGGCGCCCGACACCCGCGAGAGCAGCCGCGCGAAGCGCTGGTTGACCGCAAGGTACGCCGCGCGTGCCCTCGCGGTGCAGGCCACCAGGTCGCCGCGGTCGTGCAGCACCGGCCACAGGGCGCGGTTGGCGAATTCACGGTAGTAGAGGTCGAACTCGTCGCGCGGCAGGTCGAGGGTGAGGTATTCCACCTTGCCCTCGGCGACCAGGTGCAGGTCTTCCTGCTCGCCATGGCGGCCGCTCCAGCCCACCCACAGGCCGCCACGCGCCGAGAGCAGTGCGCGCAGGCCGTGCGCCAGCCCGCCGGAGGGTTCGGAACCCGGCAGGGCAACGCGATTGGAGACGACGACCAGGCGCCGTGGCGGCGACTGGCGCTGCGCCGCCGGCCGCGGCACGGTGAACCCCTGGGACGGGAGCGATGCGACGGCGCGGAGCGGCGGAACGGCAACCTGGATCGGCGTGGTGGAACTCACGTGGATCATGGGAACTTGCAGCGGGGGCGACATCTCCAGTGTTGCGGTGCACGCATATCCGCAGCTTGAACCATGCCCTTGCATGCTGCCTCGGGTTCAGCTTGGGAGGGATCGCGCTCATCCGCGGGCGCATCGCACCGTTCCGCGCGCGCTTGCGACTGCCGAGGCTGCCCTTGCGGCAGCGCCTGCCCTACCATGCGCGTTCCCTTCCTGCGCCTGCCCGTCCGATGCCGCCCGCCGACCGCCACGTGCACAAGAAGCGGTTCGGCCAGCATTTCCTGCACGATGCGCGGGTGCTGGGGCAGATCGTGCAGGCGATTGCGCCGCAGGCCGGCCAGCGGCTGGTGGAGATCGGCCCGGGCGACGGCGCGCTCACGCTGCCGCTGCTGCGCGCCTGCGGGCGACTGACCGTGATCGAGCTCGACCGCGACCTGCTGCCACGCCTCGCGGCGGCGGCCGCTGGCGTCGGCGAATTGGAAATCCTCCACGCCGACGTGCTGGCGGTGGACCTTGCCGCGCTCGGCGGCGGAAAGCCGCTGCGCCTGGTCGGCAACCTGCCCTACAACATCTCCTCGCCCATCCTGTTCCACTGCATCGAAGCCATCGACGCCATCGCCGACATGCACTTCATGCTGCAGAAGGAAGTGGTCGAGCGGATGGCGGCGACGCCCGGCAGCAAGGTGTACGGACGGCTCTCGGTGATGCTGCAGCTGTCGTGCCGGGTCGAGCCGCTGCTGGAGGTGCCTCCCGCGGCCTTCCGCCCACCGCCGAAAGTCGATTCGGCGGTGGTCCGCCTGACGCCGCTCGCGCCGGCGGAACGCCCGGCCGTGCCGCGCGCAGCGATCGCGCGCGTGGTGCGCGCCGCGTTTGGCCAGCGCCGCAAGACGCTCGCCAATGCCCTGCGGGGCCTGTTGGACGAGGCCGCCATCGTCGCCGCCGGCGTCGATCCGCGCAGCCGCGCCGAGCAGCTGGCGCCGGCGCAGTTCGTCGGGCTGGCTACGCACATGGGGGAATAGGGAATAGGGAATGGGGAATGGTCAAGCGCTACGGCTGTGCGAGTTGGCCTGCGCCACCCCGGAATCCCCATCCCCTGCTCTTTAACCATTCCCCATTCCCCATTCCCCATTCCCGCGGCAAGCACGCAGCCGTGCTTGCCGAAGTGGCCGTGCTCCCCGAGAATCGGCGCATGAGCGGCGACAAACCCTACGACATCGCGATTTCGGTCGATACGCGCTTCCTCGACGAGCAGTCGGCGCCGGCGGACAACCGGTTTGCGTTCGCCTACACCATCACCATCGCCAACCGCGGCACGGTGGGCGCGCGGCTGCTGTCGCGCCACTGGGTCATCACGGACGAGAACGGCAAGGTGCGGGAAGTGCGCGGCGATGGCGTGATCGGCGAGCAGCCGTGGGTGCGGCCGGGGGCCGATTTCGAGTACACCAGCGGCGCGGTGCTGGAGACCGCCTGCGGAACGATGCACGGCAGCTACCAGATGGTGGCCGACGACGGGACGTGCTTCGACGCACTGATTCCCGCCTTCGTGCTGAGCACCCCGCGCACGTTGCACTGACCCGGCCGGCGCCCTGGGGATGACGACCGACCGGACCGAACGCATCCACCACCTTCCCGGGCAGGCGACGCGCTGACATGGCGACCTGGGCGATCGGCGATATCCAGGGCTGCGACGACGAGCTCGTCCGCCTGCTCGACGCGCTCGCCCTGGGGCCGGATGACCGCCTGTGGTTCTGCGGCGACCTGGTCAATCGCGGCGGCCAGTCGCTGGCCGTGCTGCGACGGGTCAAGGCGCTCGGCGAGCGTGCGCTGGTGGTGCTTGGCAACCACGACCTCTCGCTGCTGGCAGTGGCCGAACGCAAGCGCGAGGACCAGGCGCGAGTCAACCCGGAACTGCGCGAAGTGCTGTTCGCACCGGACCGCGACGAGCTGCTGGGCTGGCTGCGACGGCAGAAGCTGCTGCACCTGGATCGCGAGCTGGGCTGGCTACTGGTGCACGCCGGGCTGTTCCCGCGCTGGACCGTGGCGCAGGCGGTGGACGCGGCGCGCGAGATCGAGGAACGGCTGCACGGCGAAGGTTACCGGCGCCTGCTGCGCCAGCTGTTCGGCAACAAGCCGGACCTGTGGAACCCGCGCCTGCGCGGCATCGACCGCCTACGCGCCGGCATCAACGTATTCACGCGCATGCGCTACTGCGACGTCCGCGGACGCATCGCTTTCGGCGACAAGGGCCCGCCGGGCACGCAGCGGCCCGGCTTGTACCCGTGGTTCGCGGTGCCGGGACAGGTGCAGCGCGACGTGCGCGTGGTCTGTGGCCACTGGTCGACGCTGGGCCGCTTCGCCGGCATCGGCGTCTACATGATCGACACCGGTTGCGTCTGGGGCGGCGCACTGACCGCGCTGCGGCTGGACAGCGCCGAACCCGCATACGTCGCCATCGCATCCGACCGCAAGCCGCCCGTCGGCAAGGACGCCGACTAGGGACCGGCGGCGGAAGGCGTGCCGCTCACTCCGCAGCGGAGTCCTTGCGGACGTAATCGACGAACGCGATCGCGTGCGCGTGCCGCGCATGGGCCGCGTGGCGCTCGCGCGACGTGACCTGCCAGGCCGTTGCGTCGAACGCCGGGAAGAACGCGTCGGCGCCTTCGACCACGGTGTCGACCCAGGTGAGGTGCAGGTGCGTCGCCCGCGGCAATGCCAGCGCGTACACCTCGCCGCCGCCGATCACCGCGAGGTCCGCACCGGCGCGCGCGCATGCCTCTTCGAGCGAATGCACCACCTGCTGGCCGGCATGCGGCGCCTGCGTGCCGTGCGTCAGGACCAGGTTTTCGCGCCCGGGCAAGGCGCGCCCGATCGCCACCGCGGTACGCCGCCCCATCAGCACCGGCTTGCCCAGCGTCAGCACCTTGAAGCGGCGCAGGTCGTCGGGCAGGTGCCACGGCATCGCGCCGCCACGGCCGATGGCGTGGTGGCGGTCGAGCGCGGCGATCAGGCGGATGGGCATGGCCGATTGTGGCAAGCCCGGCCGCATCTGTCAGCCGCTCGGAAGTTGCATGGGGCGAGGCGCGAGCAGGTTTCGCTCGCGCGGCGACCGATCCCTGCGCTCGCTGGCGGTGCGGCGCCCGGCGCGAGGAGGCCTACTCCTCTTCCCCACCCCCCGTTACAGACGCGAAACGCGGCACCCGCAGACCGCCGAGCAGGGCCATGCGCCAGGCGTGGCTGGTGGCGGCATCAGTGTCTTCGAGCTGGGTCACCTTGCGCGCGATGCGCGTGGCCACCGGGACGCCGTCGCGGTAGAGGACGCGTGAACCGGCCAGCCGCGGCACCTTGTCGCCGGCAACCAGCGTCCCTGCAAGGTTGAGGGGATCGGCGCCGCAGACGCAGACGAGCTGGCCATCGGGTTCGCGGTTGCGCAATGCGCGCAGCGCGGCGATCGCTTCGGGCAGCGCGAACTGTTCGCCCGACAGGCCGGCAATGAAGCGCCCGCCGCGGATGTCGCCGCGGGCCTCGAGCCGGTGGCAGGCGCGCAGCAGGTCGCGCCACGGCGGCAGCCACTCCGGTTCGTTGGCGAGCAGGCGCCAGCAGATGACCCCGTAGCGGCGCAGCAGCACGCGTACCACCTGCTCGAGCGACTCCGGATCGGCAACCGCGCCGCGCGATGGCGCACGCGTCGTCGCCGGTTCGGGCAGCGGCGCCCGCTCGACCAGCGACCAGCGCCCGGCATCCTCGATGCCGAACAACGCGCTGCGCCGGCCGTGGCTGCGGCGGGTGGAGGGGCGCTTCGATGAAGGCACCAGCAGGGCGCGCAGGCCGGCGTAGCTGTCGGCATGCACCAGGCCGGCGCTGACCAGTTCGCCGAGCGCGTCCTCGAGCTGGCTGTGCAGCAGGCGCGTGCCGGCCATCAGTTCGTCGAAGAAGGAAGCGCCGTGGCCGGCAAGGTAGTCGGCCACCGTCTCCGCGCGCGAGGACAGCGCCGGCTTCTCGCCTGCCTGCCCGCCCAGCGACGTCCACAACGCGCGGTTGCGCCGCTGCACCAGCGCCACCGGGGAGGCCCGCACCGGCCCGCCGATGCGCTCGCCTGCGGCGGCGCGCCGGGCGCGCAGGCGCGTCCAGGCGACGCGCCCCGACTGGCACAGCGCGTCCAGCCAGGCGATCTCGTAACCGGCCACGCGTGCCGGCAGGATGTCCGCTTCCCACGCGCCGGCGGGCGCCTCGTAGGCTTCCAGCTGCAGCACGATCGCCGCGAGGGCGTCCGGCCCGCTGACCTGCGTTCCCGGCGCGACGCGCTGCCACTCGAACAGGAAACGCAGGTAATCGCGCACCGGCACCGGTTCGATCTCGCGCCGCAACCGGCGCACGGTGTAGCGGTGGATGCGTGCCAGCAGGTGGCGCTCGCACCACTCCACCGGGCTGTCCGGATCGCGCGCGGCTTCGGTGAAGCGGCCACGCATGACGAAGCCGTCGCCTTCGAGCTTGAGTAGCGCGAAGTCGACCGCCGCCACCTCGAGCGACAGCGAGGCCGCGATCGCGCCAGCCGTGACCGGGCCGAGCGCGGTCATGCGCGCGCGCAGCAGGTCGACCAGTGCGTCCTCGGGCGACCAGGCCACGGCGGCGTATTCGTCCGGCGCCGCGATCGATGGCGCGCGCGCGGCACCGGGGTGGATCGCCTCGAGCTGCGGCAGCCGCTCGGCGGCGATCCATGCGCTGCCGCCCGGCAACGCAACCCGGGTGACGCGGCGCTCGCCGGCCAGCGTGGCGAGCCACGCCTCCCATCCCTGTCCGGCAGGCGCCTCGCTGGAGGCAAGCCAGCCGATGCCCATCAGCGCGGCATGCAGCTCGTGGGCCGAGTGCGCGTCCGGCCAGGCTTCGCCACGGACGGCGTCGATCGCGTCGGGATCGAGCCGGCCGAGGTCATCGGCGCTTTCCGGACTCGCCCAGCGGCGGTTCACGACCGCCTGGGTGCGGCGCTCCTCCAGTGGCGCGTCGTCAAGGTACGCGTACGGACGCGCCCCCAGCACTTCGGCCGCCAGTGGCGACGGGGCGGTGAGGTCGCGCGCCAGGATGCGTGCCTCGCCCCGCTCCAGCCGCTGCAGCAGGGCGACCAGGCCATCGATGTCCATCGCCTCGTGCAGGCAGTCCTGCAGCGTCTGCGCCACCAGCGGGTGGTCGGGGATCTGGCGCTCGCCGACGATGTTCTCGAGGCAGGCGACCTGGTCCGGGAAGACCGTCGCCAGGAGGTCTTCCGACTTCATCCGCTGCAGCTGCGGCGGCACCTTGCTGCCGCCCTGGAAGCGCGGGAGGGCCAGCGACGTGGTGGCGTTCCAGCGCCAGCGCAGCCCGAACATGGGCGCGTCCAGCAGTGCCTGCACCAGCACGTCGCGGACGCTGCTGGAATGCAGGAAGCGCGCGACGTCTTCCAGCGGGAAACTGTGGCTGGTGGACAGCGACAGCACGATCGCGTCCTCGGTTGCCGCGGCCTGCAGCTCGAAGTTGAAGCTGCGGCAGAAGCGCTTGCGCAGCGCGAGGCCCCAGGCGCGGTTGAGACGGCTGCCGAAGGGCGAATGGATGATGAGCTGGGTGCCACCGGATTCGTCGAAGAAGCGCCCCATCGCGAGCACGTCCTGCGTCGGCAGCGCCCCCAGCGCCGCACGCGCGGAACCGAGGTAATCGACCAGCTGGCTCGCGGCGGCCTCGCCCAGGCCGAGCTCGTCCGCAAGCCATGCCTGCGTACCCGCCACGTCCGGTGCGCCGCGCGCGGTGTCGGCCGGCGGCGGTGCGCCCGGCGCCCGCCCGTCGAGGCGGTCGGAAAGCTCCTGGCGCAGGCGTGCGACGGCCATCGACAGCTCGTCGCTGCGGCCCGGCGCCTCGCCCAGCCAG
>JAEZQS010000346.1 GCA_023412995.1 Pseudomonadota bacterium | reverse complement strand
GCCTGCGCCACGCCGCGAGCGCTGCCACGCGCTGGCGGAAGTCGTCGCCGCGGCCGGCTTCGCCGCGAAGCGGGTTGCGTGCCTCGACCAGCGCGGCGATGTCGCACGCCAGTGCCTGCCGGTCCTGCGGCGCGTCCAGCAACGCGGCGGCAAGGCGCGGATGCACGCCGAGGGCGAGCATGCGCCGGCCGCGTGCCGTGATGCGGCCATCGCCATCCAGCGCGCCGAGGCGCTGCAGCAGCGCCTGGCCCTGCGCCAGCGCACCGGGCGGAGGCGGGTCCAGCCATGGCAGGACCGGCGAACCCCAGGCGGCGAGTTCCAGCGCCAGCGGCGACAGCTCGACCTGTGCCAGCTCCGGACGGCGCGACGCCTCGAGGCGGCGGCTTTCCGGCCACAACCGGTAGGCGGTACCGGGCCCGAGCCGCCCGGCCCTTCCTGCCCGCTGGTCGGCCGATGCCTGGGCGATGGCGACGGTCTCCAGTCGCGCGAACCCCGATCCGGGGTCGAAACGCGGTTCGCGCGCGAGGCCGGCGTCGACCACCGCGCGCACGCCCGGCAGGGTGAGACTGGATTCGGCCACGTTGGTGGCCAGCACGATGCGCCGCGCGCCGGCGGCGGCGGGCGCAAGCGCAGCCTGCTGCTGGGCCAGCGGCAGCTCGCCATGCAGCGGCACGAGCTCGACGCCGCGGGTGCCGTCCGCACCGGCCCATCCGGCAAGCGTGTCCGCCGCCAGCCCGATCTCGCGCCGTCCGGGCAGGAACACCAGCACGTCGCCCGGATTCTCGGCCAGCGCCTGCTGCACCGCGCGACGCAGGTGGAACACCCAGCCACGCTCCGGCCAGGATTCGCCGCTGCGGGCGGGCGGATGCACCAGGCGGACCGGATGGCTGCGGCCCTCGCTCGTCACCCGCACGGCGTCGAGCCAGCGTGCCATGCGCTCGCCTTCCAGCGTGGCCGACATCAGCACGAGCCGCAGGTCCGGCCGCAGGCTGGCCTGCACGTCGAGGGCGAGCGCCGCGCCGAGGTCACCGTGCAGGTGGCGCTCGTGGAACTCGTCGAACAGGATGGCGCCGATGCCGGCCAGCTCGGGATCGTCCTGCAGCATCCGCGTCAGGATGCCTTCGGTCACCACCTCGATGCGGGTGGCGGCGGAAACGCAGGACTCGAAGCGGATGCGGTAGCCGACCGTTTCGCCGACGCGTTCGCCGCGCGCCGACGCCATGAATTCCGCCGCCGCGCGCGCGGCGATGCGGCGCGGTTCCAGCATCAGGATGCGGCGACCTTCGAGCCAGGGCGCCTCCAGCAGTGCCGGCGGCACCCGCGTGGTCTTGCCGGCACCGGGCGGCGCCTCCACCAGCAAGCGTGTCCCGTCGACCAGCGCATCACGGATGGCCGGCAGCACGGCGTCGATGGGAAAGGCGCCGCTCATGCGCGCGGGAGTTCCTGCTCGATGGCTGCCGAAGGGGGCGGCCCGCCGTCGATTGAAACACGACGGGGTGCGGGAATGGCGCACCGCAGGGCCTGCTTGCCGTTTGCACGAAGGGCCGGTCGAGGATGCGAACCTTGGGCAGCGCGGACTGCTCGTCCGGCGTGCAACGTGGCGGGATCTGGCCAGCCGTGGCGACCGCTGCGCCGTAAAAAGGACCGGCGCGACCGTTGCCGGTCGCGCCGTCGGATACCTCAGCTGCTATCGCTTACTCGCAGACCATGCCGTTGGCGTTGAACAGGCGGTTGTAGGTCGTCGTGCCGGAGAAGTCCGGGATGGACGGATCCAGCGACGGCTGCGGGACGAACGTGATGTCGAGGTGGTTGCAGTCGGTCATTTCCACCGTCGCGGTGCCGAACGGAATGCGTTCGAGGCCGTTGCCGAGATAGATGGTGGGAATGGTCACGCTGGTGTCGCCCTCGTCGAAGGGTGCGTTGCCGACCAGCCACAGCGGATTGCCGTCGAGGTCCTGGCTCAGCAGGTCGAACACCACCTGCCGCACCATGCTGCCACCCGCGCCATGCTGTTCCGTCACCTGCACCAGCACGCCTTCGTTGATGTCGGCATTGTTCCATTGCGCGGCGGCGTAGCCATCGAGCGGCATCGGCGCGAACGCATCCGGATAGGTGGCCTGGGTCGGCTCGTACGACGGGATGTTGAACACCACCGGATCGTCGCCGCTGACCGGATCCACCTGCAGGTCGAAGGCGTAGCTGTAGAGGTGGACGTAGTCGGCGCCGTAGGGGAAGTTCTCCAGCACGTAGGTGGTGCTGTTGTAGACCGGCGCGTCGAACATGGCATCGGCGATCACGGTGTTCGGTTCCGGCGCCGCGCGCACCAGGCTGGCATCGTCGCCGAATTCGATGCTGCCCTGCGCGGCCTGCAGCAGCGGGAAGGTCGGGAACACGTCGCTGCGACCTTCATTGGCCGAGTCGCGGTCGATGCGCAGCAGCGTCATGGCGTTGTAGCCGCCATCGGTGTTGTAGGGCGTCTCCAGTCCGCTGCTGCTGCAGGCAAGGCGCCAGATCGTCATCGTGACTTCTTCCGAGCCGACCGGATTGCCGTTGGCGTCGCGCGTGTAGAGCGGCACGCGTGCCGACCAGGTCGGTCCGCTGGCGCGGTCGGGAAGCGGATCGGCCGCGCAGCTCGGCGGGTAGGCACGATACGGATTGGCCATCGGCGTGCCGGGATAGGTGTTGTTGCCCTCGGCTTTCGGGCCGGCGGGCAGCGCGGCCACGGCCTTCGCCGCCTGCGCGAGGCGCGCATGCGCGGCAGCCACCGCGGCATCGTGGGCAGCCGCGGTGGCTGCAGTGGGTGTGGCCGCCAGGGCAGGCGCGGCGGCGAGGCTGGCGGCAATGGCGAGTGTCAGGGTGATTGGTTTCATCGGTGCATCCCCAGGGGCGGAGCGGGCGAGGATGGGAGCGGGGCAATGAATTCGCAGTGAATCGCGGCTGTCGGCGTTTGGCGGCAGCCGGCATAATCCGCCCTCCCCTCGGCTTTCCTTGCGTGCCACGGCATGCACATCCGCACGTGCACCTGATCGACATTGGCGCCAACCTGGGGCACGAGTCCTTCCGGCCGGATTTCGACGCGGTGCTCGATCGCGCGCGCGCGCAGGGCGTGGCGGAGATCGTCGTGACCGGCGCCAGCGCCGGCGGCAGCCGCGCGGCGCACGAGCTGGCGCGCAGCCACCCGGGTTTCCTGCACGCGACCGCCGGCGTGCATCCCCACCACGCGCACGAGTACGACGACGCCACCGATGCGCTGCTGCGCGAACTCGCGTCCATGCCTCACGTGAAAGCCGTCGGCGAGACGGGGCTCGACTACTTCCGCAATTTCTCGCCGCGGCCGGCGCAGCGTGCCGCGTTCGAGCGCCAGCTGGCGATCGCCATCGAGTGCGGCAAACCGCTGTTCCTGCACCAGCGCGACGCACATGCCGACTTCATCGCCTGCATGGACGCCGTGCGCGGCCGCATCGGGCTGGCCGTCGTGCACTGCTTCACCGGCGAGCGGGCGGAACTGGAGGATTACCTCGCGCGCGATTTCCACATCGGCATCACCGGCTGGATCTGCGACGAGCGCCGTGGCGCGCACCTGCGCGACCTCGTCGGCCTGATCCCGGCCGACCGCCTGATGATCGAAACCGACGCACCCTACCTGCTGCCGCGGGACCTCGTGCCCCGACCCGCGCACCGCCGCAACGAACCGATGTACCTCGCCCACGTGTGCGCCGCCGTCGCCGCCGCCCGCGGCGAGCCCGTGGAACAGACCGCCGCCCTCACCACCGCCAACGCCCGCCGCTTCTTCGGCCTGTGACCGCGCACGGCGCGGAAGCGGCATCCGGTTCGGCGAGGCGAGTCTCTTGCGTGAGCCGGCTTCAGCCGTGGCCGGGCGCTCTTGAAGATTGAACCACGAAGAACACGAAGGACACGAAGAAGAGCAAGGCGGAAGATTGGAACACCGGGCACACCGAGCACACCAAGGAAGAACTTGGTGCGTCACGTGACTGCCTGGCAGCCCCCGTTCAAGGGAGGGTTTGGCGGGGACGGTGTTCGCCTGAAAGCGCAGCAACGTGACGGTCTGATCCCGGGGACATGCAGCCACGCACCGTTTGCACGTTTCAGCTGCGACGGATCAGGCGCGGTGTTGTCGGGGCGATCCGCTGGGCGCTCGCCGGGCGCGGCGTGGCGACCAGGGGTGCGCGGCATCCCGGTCGCGCACAGGGTGCGCTCCTACAAAATTCGCGGAGCGGCCCAACGCTACCGGCCGTTGTAGGAG
>JAEZQS010000287.1 GCA_023412995.1 Pseudomonadota bacterium | reverse complement strand
CTACTGGTCCACGATGGACAACCTGATCGTGGGTTCGGCCCAGTAAGCGTCCACTCCAACTGACAGCTTCATGCTGCAACGAGGCCTCCCTTCGGGGAGGCCTCTTTTTTTGTGCGTGCCAGGCACGCGTGTGAAGCGAACCGCCGCTACGGCTCTCGTGGGTCGCGCTTGCAGCGCTCCGACGACGGCACGAGCTCTTCGTAGAGCGGCGCAGCCGCGACCGCGAAACCGCGCATGCGACGAACGCATCGGATTGGCGACGCAATCCGGCACCCTGCGGTCGCGCTCGCAGCGCTCCTACGACGGCACGAGCTCTTCGTGGGAGCGGCGGAGCCGCGACCTCGGAACCGGCGGATGCGGCGGTGCGCCACGTGGCGTCGCGACCGGTTGCTATCGGGGTTCGTCCAGGAGGGCCTGGAGCGCGGTGAGGGTGGCGCGTTGCATGGGCTTTTCGCTGACGCGGTCGAGGGGTGCCTGGCGGAGCTGGTCGTAGGGCAGCAGGGTAATATCGATCGGGGTGTCGCCGGCGCGGAAGACCAGCGCGGGGACGTCGCGGACGACGTTGCGGTCGAGCCGCAGGCGGCGCTGCTGTTCCTCGTAGGGAATGCCGCGCTCGTCGAGGAAAGCGAGCACCTCGTGCGGCTGGTCGGAATACAGGTGCAGGCACACGGCCGAATGTTCGTCCGCGGTGCCTTCGAGCACGGCGCCGACCAGGCGCGGCTCGTGGCGGGCGAAGAAACGCATCGCTTCGACCGCCGCTTCGCGCAGGTGGCGCAGGGTACGTGGCTGGTCGGCGGCCTGGAACAGGCGCTGGTGTTCGCGCAGCGCGTCCTCCACCTCGCTGTTGCGCGGCAGCGTCGCTTCGCCGGGGATGCCGAGCCGTGCGGCCGCCTTTTCCTTGGCCACCCGGTAGTCGCGCAGGCTGCCTTCGGCAATCAGCCTCGCGGCCTCGACGGCAATACGCCGGCGCGCCTCGTCCAAGCGCAGTCGGCCGCGCGCGGGCATCAGAACACGTCGTAGGCTTCGCGCTGCTCGCCGTTGGTCTCGTCGGTAGGCGGCGGCAGCGTGGCGAGGCGGCTGGCGTCCTCGACCTTCATCACCTCGAGGATGCCGCCTTCGCCGGCGCCGGCAAGCAGGCCGCTGCCCGGATCGATGCGCACGCGCGCGATGCCGGGCGGCATGTCGAACGGCTGCTCGGGCACGCCATCGAGGGCGACCCGCATGAAGTCGATCCAGATCGGCAGCGCGACCTTGGCGCCGAACTCGCCGTGGCCGAGCGAGCTGAAATCGTCGAAGCCGACCCAGGTGCTGGTCGCGATCTTCGCGTTGAAACCGGAGAACCAGCCGTCGCGATGGTCGTTGGTGGACCCGGTCTTGCCGGCAAGATCCTCGCGCTTGAGCACCATCGCGCCCGAGCCGGTCCCGCGCCGCACGACGTCGCGCATGAGCGAGGTGACGAGGTAGGCGTTGCGCGGATCGATCGCGCGCGGGGCCGCGTGGCCCTGCGGATCCAGCGGGGTGGTGGTGGCGCTGGCGCTGCCGATCGGATTGAGCGGACTGGTGCTGGCCGATGCGGCCGCCGGCTCCTGCGGCTGCGCGCCCACCACCGGGGCCGGCGGGCAGGTGCTGCAGACGGTGGCGGGCGTGGCGCGGTACACCACGTTGCCGTCGCGGTCGTCGATCTCGGTGACGAGGTAGGGATCGACCAGGTAGCCCCCGTTGGCGAACACGGCGTAGCCGCGCGCCATGTCCAGCGGCGACACCGCCGCGGTACCGAGTGCCATCGAGAGGTTCTGCGGAATCTGGTCCAGCGAGAGGCCGAAGCGCGTGATGTACTCGCGCGCATAGCGCACGCCGATGGCGTCGAGCAGGCGCACCGACACCAGGTTGACCGACTTCACCAGCGCCTCGCGCAGGCGGATCGGTCCCTGGAAGGTGTCGTCGTCGTTCTTCGGCGTCCACACGCCATCGGGGCGCGACGGATCGGGAAACTGCACCGGCGCGTCGTTCAACACCGAGGCGGGCGTGAAGCCGTGGTCGAACGCGGCGGAATAGAGGAACGGCTTGAAACCCGAGCCCGGCTGACGCGCGCTCTGCGTGGCGCGGTTGAACTTGCTGCGCTGGAAGCTGAAGCCGCCGACGAGGCTGCGGATGGCACCGTCCTGCGGGTCGATCGACACCAGCGCGGCTTCGGCCGCAGGCACCTGGGAGAGCTTCCATTCGCCTTCGTCGTCGCGCGCGACGCGCACGATGTCGCCGGTGGCCAGCACGTCGGACACGCGCTTCGGCGCCGCGCCGCGGCGGTTGGCGCTGATGTAGCGGCGCGCCCACGCCACGGCGTCCTTGTCCAGCTGCAGGCCCTGGCCGTCGGCGAGGTACACCGTCGCCTCGCTGTCATCCACCGCCGTCACGAGGCCCGGCACGAGCCCGCCGATCGGGTTGTAGTCGGCCAGCGCGGCGTCCCAGGCTTCGGTGCCCGCGTCGGCGGCAAGATCGACGTGCGCCTCGGGGCCGCGCCAGCCATGGCGCTGGTCGTAGCTGGCCAGGCCTGCGCGCACGGCGCGGTCGGCCGCCTGCTGCAGGCGCGAATCCAGCGTGGTGCGCACCACGTAGCCGTCGGTGAGCGCCTCGTTGCCGAGCCGCTCGATCGCCTCGCGCCGCACCAGCTCGGCGAAGTAGGGCGCCTCCACCTCCACCGGGATCTCGTGCGGCTGGGCGTGGTCGGCTTCGGCTAGGGCGGTGTCGTAGTCCGCCCGCGTGATGAAGCGGTTGTCCAGCATGCGGCCCAGCACGTAGGCGCGGCGCTCGAGCGCGCGCTGCGGCCGGCTGAGCGGGTTGCCGGTGGACGGGAACTTGGGGATCGAAGCCAGCATCGCCGACTCGGCCAGGGTCAGCTCGTCCAGCGTCTTGCCGTAGTAGAACTCGGCCGCGGCGACGATGCCGTAGCTGCGGTGGCCGAAGAACGCCTTGTTGAGGTAGAGCTGCAGGATGTCGTCCTTGCTCAGGGCGTTCTCGATGCGGAAGGCGAGGAAGATCTCCGAAATCTTGCGCGTGTAGCTGACTTCCGGGCTGAGGAAGAACATGCGCGCGACCTGCTGCGTGATCGTGCTGCCGCCGGCGACGTGCTTGCTGCCGGTGGTCACGGTCAGCCAGACCGCGCGCGTGATGCCGCCGAGGTCGATGCCGCTGTGGGAATAGAAATCCGCGTCCTCGGCCGCGAGGAAGGCCTGCTTCACCTGCAGCGGCACGTTGGCGATGTCCACGGGCGTGCGCTTGGTCTCGCCGAAGGTGGCGACCAGCTTGTCGTCGGCGGACTTGACGCGCAGCGGCACCTGCATGCGCACGTCCTTGAGCATCTCGACCGACGGCAGGCGCGGGGCGATCAGCCAGTAGGTCATGCCGAGGGCGAGCGCGCCGAACAGGATGCCGGCGAGCGCCAGGGTCAGCGCATAGCGCAGCAGGCGAAGAAAGAGGGTCATGCAGCGGGACTTGTGATGCCAGTCAAGGTACGTGCGGTAAGTGTCGGAGTATAGAGCGTATGTGCTTTCGCACGACAGGCGGCCAGGGGCGGCCTGGTCGGGGATCCTGGCGTCAAGTCACTGTCTGGGCAGGATTTTGCCACATGACTGGACACCCGTTGAAAAACCGTTAACACTTGTATTTAATGTAACGGCGCATCTTTCGCTCGTAAGAGCGCGTGGGAAAGGGGAAAAGTGTGGGCCTGTTCACACCCAAAGCACCACCGCTGATCGGCGTAGACATCAGCTCCACGGCGGTCAAGCTCCTGCAGCTCGGCCAGGTCGGCAGCCGCTACCGCGTGGAACATTATGCGGTCGAACCGCTGCCACCCAATGCCGTGGTGGAAAAGAACATCGTCGAGGTCGAGGCGGTCGGCGAGGCGATCCGCCGCGCGCTCAGCCGCTCGGGCGCCCGCACGAAGTTCGCTGCCGCCGCCGTAGCGGGCTCGGCCGTGATCACCAAGGTGATCCCGATGCCCGGCGACCTCTCCGACGAGGACATGGAAGCGCAGATCCAGGTCGAGGCCAACCAGTACATCCCGTATCCCATCGAGGAAGTCAGCCTCGATTTCGAGGTGCTGGGCCCGATCAAGGACAACCCGGACATGGTCAACGTCCTGCTGGCGGCCTCGCGCACCGAGAACGTGGACCTGCGCGTGGCCGCGCTCGACCTTGGCGGTCTCGGCACGAAGGTGGTGGATGTCGAGGCGTTCGCGATGGAAAACGCCTTCCGCCTGATCGCCGACCAGCTTTCGGTCCCCAAGGACGCGCTGGTCGCGGTGGTGGACGTCGGCGCCACCATGACCACGCTGATCGTCCTCAAGAACCAGCGCACCATCTACTCGCGCGAGCAGGTGTTCGGCGGCAAGCAGCTCACCGACGAGGTGATGCGCCGCTACGGCCTCAGCTACGAGGAAGCGGGCCTGGCGAAGCGCCAGGGCGGCCTGCCCGAGTCCTACGAGGTCGAGGTGCTCGAACCCTTCAAGGAAGCGATGGTGCAGCAGATCAGCCGCCTGCTGCAGTTCTTCTTCGCCGGCAGCGAGTTCAGTCGCGTCGACCAGGTGGTGCTGGCCGGTGGCTGCGCCGCCATTCCCGGTATCGCCGACATGGTCGAGGAAAACCTCGGCGTGCCGTGCGTCGTCGCCAATCCGCTCGCCGACATGTCGCTCTCCGGCCGGGTGCAGGCGCAGTCGCTGGCGCAGGACGCCTCGGCCCTGATGATCGCCTGCGGGCTCGCGCTCAGGAGCTTCGACTGATGGCCAACATCAACCTCCTGCCCTGGCGCGCCGAGCGCCGCAAGCAACGCGAACGCGAGTTCTACATGATGCTGGCGGCCTCGGCCGTCGCGGCGCTCGCCGTGCTGTTCCTCGCGATCTTCTGGATGGGCCATCGCATCGACGTGCAGAACGATCGCAACGCGTATCTGCAGAAGGAGATCAAGGCGCTCGACAAGCAGATCGAGGAAATCAACGAACTCGACAAGACCCGCTCGGCGCTGCTCACGCGCAAGGAAATCATCGAGCAGCTGCAGTCCAACCGCTCGCAGATGGTCCACCTGTTCGACGAGATGGTGAAGACCATTCCGGAGGGCGTGCGACTGACCTCGATGAAGCAGGCGGGCGACACCCTCACCCTGGAAGGCGTGGCCGAGTCGAACTCGCGCGTGGCCACCTACATGCGCAACATCGACAACTCGCCCTGGATGGGCCGCACGGACCTGCGCAAGATCGAGAACAAGGCCGGCACCAAGGACGTCGATGCGAAGATGCCGTACGAGTTCTCGCTCGACGTGAAGCTGCGCAAACCTGAGGAGGTGCAGCAGGCGGAGCAGGCGGCCCTCGATGCCGCGGCCGCCCCCGCGGCGGATGCCGCCGTGACCGCGCCGGCCGCCAGCGGCGCAACGCCTGCCACCACCACGCCCGCTGC
>JAEZQS010000284.1 GCA_023412995.1 Pseudomonadota bacterium | reverse complement strand
CCGTCGTCGATGTCGACGCCGTGCGCGGCTGGCTGGCCGCACGCCCCGCCGGCGGAGGGATGCCCCAGCTGCCGGCATTCACCGTGTCGGTGGTGGACGGCTCCGTCGTCGCGGGCGGCGAAGTCCTCGCACGTGGCATCGAGGTCGAACTTGCCGGCAGCGATGCCCTTTCGCGCTGGCTCTCGCAGCCTGGCGAAGGCGGCTCGTTGCGGCTGCCACCGCTGGCCGGGGCCATCGGCGTGCAATCGGTCGAATACGGCACGCTGCAGCTGGAAGGCGTGCGCATCCAGCTCGATCCGCCCGCCGCGCCGGAACCCGCGCGATGAACACGCCGTGCATGGGGGGCGAGGGATTTGCGGATGCCCTGCTCGGCTGGTACGACGTGCACGGCCGGCGCGACCTGCCCTGGCAAAAACCCCGCTCGCCCTACCGCACCTGGCTCAGTGAAGTGATGCTGCAGCAGACCCAGGTGCGCACCGTCATCCCCTACTTCGAACGTTTCATCGCGGCGCTGCCGACGCTGGTGGCGCTGGCAGCGGCACCGGAAGACGAGGTGCTGGCTCTCTGGTCCGGCCTCGGCTACTACAGCCGCGCGCGCAACCTGCATTCGGCGGCCCGGCTGTGCATTGCCCGGCACGGCGGCGAGCTGCCGCGCGACTTCGACCAGCTCGCGGCACTACCCGGCATTGGCCGCTCGACTGCCGCCGCGATCCTCGCGCAGGCGCATGGCGAGCGCCACGCCATCCTCGATGGCAACGTGCGGCGCGTGCTGGCGCGCGTGCATGGCGTGCGGGGCTGGCCCGGCAACGCGGCGACCCAGCGCCAGCTCTGGCAGCTGGCCGAAATGAACACGCCGGCACGTCGCGTCGCCGATTACACCCAGGCGGTGATGGACCTCGGCGCCACGCTTTGCCTGCGCGCACGCCCCGCCTGCGCACGCTGCCCGGTGCAGGCTTGCTGCACCGCGCACCGGGAAGGCACCACGGCGCTGCTGCCCGAACGCAAGCCCCGCCGCGCGCTGCCCCGGCGCAGCATCGCCATGCTGGTGGTACGCGATGGCGGCGGTCGCGTGCTGCTCGAGCGTCGCCCGGCCGGGGGCGTCTGGGCGGGACTCTGGAGCCTGCCCGAAAGCGAAGGGCTGGCGGATGCAGGCGGGCGGCTGCTGGCGCATTACGCGATCGCGGCAGGCGAACCGCGTGCGCTGGCGCCGTTCGCCCACACGTTCAGCCACTATCATCTGGAGGTCGCGCCGCTCGTGTTCGACGACGCGGTGCCCGCACGACGCGTCGCGGACCAGCCGCACCTGCGCTGGGCCGACGTGGCGCAACTGCAAGCCATCGGCCTGCCCGCACCGGTGCGACGGCTGCTCGCAACGCTGGAGGATGAGCCATGACCCGCACCGTCCATTGCGTCAAGCTGCAACGCGAAGCAGAGGGGCTTGCCTTTGCGCCATGGCCGGGCGAGCTGGGCCGCCGCATCTACGAGCAGGTATCGAAAGCGGCCTGGCAGGACTGGCTGGCGCACCAGACCATGCTGATCAACGAGAACCGCCTGAATCCACTCGACCCCGGCACCCGCAGTTTCCTCACCGGGCAGATGGAAGCGTATTTCTTTGGTGGGGGAGCCGAGAAGCCGCCCGGCTACACCCCGGAAACCTGATCCGGTGGCCGATCGCAACCCGCGCACCCCCACCCGCGATCCCGGATCTCCGATTCACCCCGCGAATCGGTCCAGCGCGCGCTCGGCCGCCCCCCGTTCCGTATCCGGGAGTCGCCGGGCCACTTCGCGGTAGCGTGCGATCAGGGCGGCATCGGCCGGCATGTTCGCCGCCACGGCCAACAGGACCTGGCTGCATTCGTAATCGGAGTCGATGCGTCCAGCGGCCTCGAGCGCAGCGTCGGCGGCAATGCGGCCGAATCCACGGGCACGCACCAGCGCAAGCAGCGCTTCACGCTGTTCGTAATCCGAGTCGAGCCCGGCCACGCCATGCACGTACGAGGCGGCGATGCCGTCGGCATTGCCGACCTGCGCGGCCGCCTGCACCAGCAACTGGCGGCGCTCGTAATCCGAATCGATGGTGCCGGCCGCGGCAATCACCTGTGCGAGGTCGGCATCGGCCAGCGGCGCCTGGTCGAGCAGCGCGGCAAGGGCGCGGCGGTGTTCGTAGGCCGAGTCGATGCCGGCCGTTGCCGCGAGCCAGGCGCTGCGCAGCGAAGCGTCGGGTGCGAGCCGCGGCAACATTGCCAGCAGCAGCTCGGTACGCTCGTAGTCGGAGTCGATCTTCATCGCGTGCGCCAGCATCAGGCGCTGCTGCGAAGCATCGAGCGGCTGCGCCGAGGCGAGCGCGGCAAGGGCATTGCGCCGCTCGTAATCCGAATCCATGCCGTCGACCAGCTGCAGGGCGCGCGTGACCTCCGCCGGGGCCATCGTCCCGCCCGCGGCGAGATGGCGCAGGTAGATGCCGCGCGCGTAGCCGGACTGGATGCGCGCGATCTCGTCCAGCACCGCATCCGCGCCACCGCGCGCCCGGATGCGGGCGACGCGCGCCTCGGCATCGATGGCGCCTTCGCGGATCATCGCGGGGATGAATCCGCGCAACCACGCACGCGCCTGCGCATCGAACGGGTGCTCATCGCCGTCGACGGTGTAGCGCCGGTCGAGCTTGCCGTTGCGGCCGGTGTATTCGACGCGGCGGGTGGTCCCCTCGCGCGTTTCGCTGAAGGTCGCCGTCGCTCCATCGGCAAGCGAGGCGACGTCGTCCTCCGTTGCGGTGAACGCGATGGCGCCCCGGACGTCCGAGCGCAGGATGCGCGAACCATCGGCGAGTTCCATCGTGATCGACTGGCGCGAACGGCCGAACAGGCCGCTGCGCGATTCGACGCGCACGTGCACTCCCTCGCCGGCCGGCGTCTGACCGGCGCCTGGCGTCGGCGGTGCACTGGCGAAGCCGGGAATGGCCAGCGCGGCCATGGCCAGCACGAGCGAACCGGCCAGAGCGGCACGGTAGCGCGGATTGCGGGTGTCCATTGGAGATCTCCCGATCAGGTGGTCGATGCGTTGCATGAAAGGTGAATCGCGGTGGGCCATCGCCGGTGCGAGGGCCGGCCCGATCGCGCCGGTTTCGAGCTGCTGCGCGCATTCGACCAGGCAGCGGGCCAGCGCACGTCCGTCGCCGAGCTGCCGCGCAGCCCAGGCGTCGCAGGCCAGCTCGGCGATCTCGTCGAGGCACCGGCGGGCGCAGCGCGCAAGCGGCAACCACCACAGCAGGGCGCAACCGGCGGCCGTCGCCAGCTTCCACGTGGGATCGCGCCGCGCGAGGTGCGCCATCTCATGGGCCAGCATGGCGCGCAACGCACCTTCGTCGAGGAGGTCCATCGCCCAGCGCGGCAGCACGATGCGCTGCCGGGTTGCCGCGAGCGGACTCGCCAGGTCGTCGATCACGCCGATGGCTGGAACCTCCACCCCGGCCGCGCGGGCGAGTGTGGCGGCGGCGCGTGCAACCACGGGATCGGCGAGCGGCCGGGCCTCGCGCAGGCGCCTTTCCATTCCTGCCCAGGCAAGCGCCAACCGGGCCAGCGAGAGCAGCGTTCCAGCCAGCCAGCCGGCCAGCAGCAGGCGCGGCCACCATGGCGCCGGCAGCGCGGCGACGGGCGCAGCGGCGTGGGATACGACGTGCCCGCTTGCGCGGGATTGCGCCGCGGTCGCAGCGTGTCGGCCAGTCGGGAAGACCGCATCGTGCCCGGCGCGCTCGCGCGGCGCGTGGGCGACTCGCACCGGTGCCGGTTGCGCCATGGCGACGGTGGGAGCGCCTTCGCCCACGACAATCTGCATGGCCCATGGCCGATCGAACGGCGCCTGCAGCACCGCGACGGCAAATGCACCGAACAGGGCGAAACGCCACGCCGGTTCGCGCCATGGCGAACACGCGGGCATCGCGCGATCCGCGAGCCAGGCAAGCGCCAGCAGAACGCCCGCATCGAGCGCCAGCCCCAGCAGGAAGGCAGCCACGCCGTCAGTCGCCATGGCGTGGCTCCCTTGCCAGGCGGCGGCGGGCTCGCGCGGCGTCGCCGGGAGCGATTTCCGATTCGTCCACCAGGTGCGCCAGCAGCTGGCGCGCATCGCCATCGAACAGCGCACCGACGAGGTCGGCAACCATCGACCGGCGAACCGCTTCTTCGCCGATGCGCGCGCGGTACAGGAGCTGGCGGCCTTCGCGGCGCTGCACCACCAGGCCGCGCCGCGCGAGCCGCGTCAGCAGCGTCCCGACGGTGGTGTGCTTGATGCCGCGCGTGCTCGCCAGCTCGGTGGCGACGTCCGCGGTGCTCGCTTCGCCGCGTTCCCACAGGACGCGCATCACGGCGATCTGCAGCCCGCTGAGGGTGACGTCCGGCATTGCCATCGGCGTTGTCCTACAGGTGTCGTACTACAGTTGTAGTAAACACGGCGCGGCGGTGCAACAGGCCGGAAGTCATGGCTCGTGCCGGGTGCCCCACCGGGCGCTGAACGGGCCGTGCGACGGAACGTGCGCCAGGTCACAAATCGGGGGCGTCGGCGACGGCGGCAATTCTCCGCGAAGGGTTCCCGATCAGCATCGGGAACGGTATGGTGGGGCGACTGCGCCAAGAGGAACAGGCATGTCCGAGGACGGCGACATGCATCGCCACAGCGAGGGGTACTACCGGTTGTTGTTCGTCGCCAACCCGTTGCCGATGTGGGTGTACGAACTGGACAGCGGGCGCTTCCTTGCCGTCAACCGCGAAGCCTGTCGGCATTACGGCTACACCGAGGAAGAGTTCCTGGCGATGAGCATCGCCGACCTGCGCTTGCCCGCCGACCGCGAGCGGTTGGAGAAGGTCCGTTCGGTGCGGCCGTCCGGCCACCGCGCGATGGGTACCTGGCGCCACCGGCGCAAGGACGGCAGCCTCATCGACGTCGAGATCACCTCCGACGACGTCCTGTTCGATGGCAGGCAGGCCCGTCTCGTGCTCGCGAACGACGTCACCGAGAACGTGCGCATCGCCGCGGCGCTGCAGGAGCGCGAGGAGCGGTTCCGCTACGTTTCGCGTGCGACCAACGACGCGATCTGGGACTGGAACCTGGTCGACAACACGTTGTGGTGGAATTCCGGCGTCGAGCGCCTGTTCGGCTTCGGCATCGCCGACCTCGAGCAGGTTGGCGACTGGGAGCGGCACATCCATCCCGACGATCGCGCGCTGGTGGTGGCGAGCCTGCACGAAGGCATGCAAGGCGGTGCCGAGCAGTGGAACCACGAGTACCGCTTCCTGCGCCGCAACGGCAGCTATGCATTCGTCTACGACCGCGCCTTCATGATCCGCGGCAGCGACGGACAGGTGGTGCGCATGGTCGGCTCGATGACCGACCTGTCCGAACGCAAGGAACACGAGGACCGGCTGCGCGAGCAGGCGATGCTGCTCGACAAGGCCAGGGACGCGATCATCGTGCGCGGACTGGACATGCGCATCCGCTACTGGAACCACGCCGCCGAGCGGCTGTACGGCGTGCCGCGCGCTCGCGCGATCGGCCGTGCGCTGACGGAGATGATTGCAAGCCAGGACGAGGACGCTTTCAGCCAGGCCGACGCGCAGGTGTTCGCCACCGGCGAATGGTCCGGTCGCATCCAGCAGTGCCTGCACGATGGCCGCAACATCTCGATCGACGGCCACTGGACCCTTCTGCGCGACAACGAAGGCGCGCCCACGGGCGTCCTCAAGATCAACACGGACGTCACCGAGCGGGTCGAACTCGAGCAGCGCCTGGCGCAGTCGCAGAAGCTCGAAGCCATCGGCCAGCTGACCGGCGGCATCGCGCACGATTTCAACAACCTGCTGACGGTGATCATCGGCAACTCCGAAATGCTGGCCGAAGGCCTCGGCGGCGCACCGCGGATGCAGGCGCTTGCCTCGATGATCCGCACCGCCGGAGAGCGCGGGGCCGAACTCACCAACCGACTGCTCGCCTTCGCGCGGCGGCAGGCACTCGAGCCGACCGTGGTGCGCCCGGACGAACTCATCGAGGGCATGCGCAACCTGCTGCGCCGCTCGCTCGGCGAAAGCATCGACCTGTTGGTGCGGCACGCGCCGGACCTGGCGCGCGTGTCGATCGACCCAGGCCAGTTCGAGGCCGCGATCCTCAACCTGTGCATCAATGCGCGCGACGCCATGGCCGGTGGCGGGCGCCTGATGATTGAAACCTGCAACGTCGAACTGGACCAGGACTACGCCGACCAGCGGCCCGACGTGATTCCCGGCCGCTACGTGCAGGTGGCGGTCTCGGACACGGGCGCAGGCATGCCGCCCGACATCGCCGAGCGTGCCTTCGATCCCTTCTTCACCACCAAGCCGAAAGGGAAGGGAACCGGGCTCGGCCTCAGCATGGTGTACGGTTTCACCAAGCAATCCGGCGGGCACGTGGCGATCTATTCGGAGCAGGGCGTCGGCACGGTGGTCAAGCTCTACCTTCCCCGCATCGACGGCACATCGGAGAGCGCCGCTGCGACGCTGGATGCGGCGCCGGCGACAGGCGGGGGTGAAACCGTCCTGCTGGTGGAAGACGACGAGCTGGTCAGCGCCCACGCCAGCCAGTTGCTGGTCGACCTCGGCTACCGCGTGGTGATCGCCTCCAACGGACCGGAGGCACTGGAGAAGCTGCGCACCGGCATCCACGTCGATATCCTGTTCACCGACGTCATCATGCCCGGCGGCATGAACGGGCCGCAGCTGGCCGAGGCGGCGCACGCCCTGCTGCCCGGGCTGCCGGTGCTCTACACCTCCGGCTACACGGAAAACGCGATCGTCCACCATGGCCGCGTCGATGCCGGCGTGAACCTGTTGCACAAACCCTATCGGCGCCAGACGCTGGCGGACAAGATCCGCAGTACGCTGGCCGGCAAGCAGAGGAATCCCGCCGACCATGGCTGAGGGCCGCCTGCTGGTGCTGGACGACGACGAGGCGGTCGCCCAGACCGTCGCGTTCGTGGCGGAGCAGCACGGCTACGCCGTGCGCACGACATCCAGACCGGAAGACTTCTTCAACCATATACGCACGTGGTCGCCCACCCACATCGTGATCGACCTCGTGATGCCGGCGATGGACGGCGTCGAAGTGCTGCGCTCGCTTGCCGGCAGCGGCTGCGCCGCCCACATCTTCGTGATGAGCGGCATGGGCGCGAAGATCCTCGATTCGGCACGCCGGGGAGCGGCCGAGCGCGGCCTGCGCATCGGCGGCATCCTGCCCAAGCCGTTCAAGCCGGCGGAATTGCGGGCGCTGCTCGACCAGCCCGCCCCGGGCGCAGGCACCCAGGGCGCAGCCGTGCGGGGGACGGCCGTCGCCGAGCAGGCGGAACTGGGTGCGGCCGACCTGGCGCAGGCGTTGCGCCAGCACGATTTCGTGCTGCACTACCAGCCCAAGATCCGCATCGCGAGCCGGGAACCGGCAGGTTTCGAGGCGCTCGTGCGATGGCAGCATCCGCGCCTCGGCATGGTGCCGCCCGACCGCTTCATCGGCCAGGCGGAGCGTTCGGGCCTGATGGACGCGTTGACCGGCGAGGTGCTGGAACTGGGGCTCGACTGGTTCTCCGGCATTTCCGGCGACCTGTCGTTGTCGTTTTCCCTCTCGCTGGCCCTCAACGTGTCCGCGCGCAACCTCGGCGACGTCGACTTCGCCGACCTGCTGCAGGCTCGCTGCCGCGCCCATGGCATCGACCCGGCGCGCGTCATCCTCGAGCTGACCGAATCCAGCGCGATGCAGGATGCGACCGTGGCGCTCGACATCCTGACCCGCATCCGCATCAAGGGCTTCAAGCTGAGCATCGACGACTTCGGCACCGGCTACTCGTCGATGATGCAGCTGGCGCAGCTGCCGGTATCCGAGCTCAAGATCGACCGCTCCTTCGTGGCGTCGATGATCGGGTCGGCGGAATCGCGCAAGATCGTCGAGTCGACGATCGGCCTCGGGCGCGGGTTGGGACTGACGACGGTTGCTGAAGGCGTCGAGGACGCACGCACGCTCGACCTGCTGGAGACGCTGGGCTGCGATCTCGCGCAGGGCTATCACATCGCCCGCGCGATGGATGGCGGCGCGGCACGGCGCTGGCTGGCCGAGTGGA
Source organism: Pseudomonadota bacterium (assembly GCA_023412995.1). Classification (GTDB taxonomy): domain Bacteria; phylum Pseudomonadota; class Gammaproteobacteria; order Xanthomonadales; family Rhodanobacteraceae; genus Dokdonella_A. Next base: position 7,320 of record JAEZQS010000284.1, on the reverse strand, counting down.
GGGGCCGCAGCTCCGGCGCTTGACGACCGCAGGCCAACCGACCGGTCACCGGACTGAGAGACTCCTCCGCACCATCCGCAGCCCCGTTCCCGGCTGCTAGCGCAGGAAGGCGGGCGCGATCGGCACCAAGCCGCGCCGACGCATGTCCCGATCGAAAGCGGCTGCCGCGGCGGAGCGCTCTTCAGCCGTGGCACCTGCGGCAATCTGGATCCAGCCACGACCCTGTTCCGGCTCGTAACCCCACGCTGCCTTGGGACAGGTGGTCGGCGTCTCGCGTGCCAGCAGGTCGATCGCATCGCCCAGCCCCGGGGCATCGTCCAGCAGGGCGCCATGCATGCCGACGAAGAACTCGACGTAGCGCGCGCCGGAGTCCGCAGGAGGCAGCAACTCGACCCGCAGTTCCGCCGCGTCTCCCGCGATGCCGTCCGTCCCGAATGTATCGTCCATAGCCCGTGGCTCCGTCGCTGCGCTGGTCATCAACCCAATACGCGAACACGCGTGAACTGCCTTGAACCATCCCGCGGCGGCATGCGCGCGCAAGTCAGGCAGTAGCGCCCCGGCTCCTTCGCCGGCAGCGAGGCGATCGTGCGCAAGCCATCGCGAAATCACCGGAGGGCGTGCGCGCTGCCACGGCCTTGCGCTCCGCACGGCCGGGGGTGGGGAAATGGCTGCCGCCATGCGGAAAATCGCTACACGAGGGGAAGGAAATTCCACCGGGCCCTACCCCACTCGCCGGTCCCGCTGCCCCGCGATCGTGCCTTGCGCGTGCCCTTGCGCGCTCGCCGCGCCGCGGGTGGTCGTCGAACGCTGACGCGCTGCTTGGCAGACCGTATGCATCGGAGCACCGGGCCCATGCGATGCGAGCGATCGCATCGCCGGCGCAGCGCCATTGCCGATTGCATGGCGCGCACACCCACCGCCGGCGTGCCGGCAATCCGGAGAAAATGCATCATGACGACCAACCGCAACAACGAGCGACAGGAAGGAAACAGTGGCAACAACCAGCGCCAGGAGGGCGGCAACCGCAGCAGCACCAACGAGCGCCAGGGAAACATGCGCCAGGGTGGCCAGCAGCAAGGCGACAAGGGCAGCCAGAGCGGACGCGGCAGCATGGACCAGGGCTCGTCCTCCGGCAAAGGTCGCGAGAACCAACACCGCTGAGTGATGGCGCCCGCAAGGGATTGCATCGCGCGATCGGCCCCCGGCTCCGGCCGGGGGCGTGCACGCCTCAGCATGCCACCTGCCCTGCCGCGCGCGCCCAGACGCCCGGAAAGGCGTGCGTCACCGCTGCAGCACACGTCCACCTCGCTTCCATGCGTTCTCAACAGCTCGCGCAGGTGCTGCTGGTTGCGCACGCGCCGGCCGCGCTTCCTCTTTCCATCACCCACTGGCGCAGCCTGTCCGGGCGATGGCGGGGAACCGCCAATCGGCCAATAACGGACGGTGATCGGCGCGATGTTTGCCGGCCGCCCCTGGCGCGGCACTCTTCACCTGTCCGCCACCCAGGGGCTCGTTGCCGTGGACCACGCCGAGCTGTTCGATGACGTCAGTTTCCAGCGCGCCGAAGATGGCTCGCTGACCGGCGCGTTTGGCCGCTGCATTGCCTGCGACGACTACCAGTGGCTGGGCTTCAGCAGCGCAAGCGAACGCCTGCGAATCGCCTGTCCCGCCTGCGGGCAACACGCCTTCTTCCCGGCGGTCGCGCCGGCGTGACGGCTGCGGTTCCCGCAACGGCCGACACCAGGGCCTGACACGGGGAAAGCGGAGCCCACGGGATCGACGGCGTGCGGAGCGGGGTATGCTGCTCGCTGTTCCAGTCCGTGGTGGGCGCTGCCGGTTTCGCCCGTGCGCGCCCGGCCCGTCGCCGTTGTCCCTCGCCTCCCTTTGCGCGCGTCTCGGCGGCGCTGCGGCGCGTTATGCTCGGCGGGATATGCCGGGGCCAGGCCCCGCTTCCCGCCCTCCACTATCCGAATTGCCCTGAATGAACCTGCAGGCCACGCACGAACAGATCCCCCTCAAGGATTACGCCGAACGCGCCTATCTCGACTACTCGATGTACGTGGTGCTCGATCGGGCACTGCCCTTCATCGGCGATGGGCTCAAGCCGGTGCAGCGGCGCATCGTGCATGCGATGAACGAGCTCGGCCTCGATGCCGCGGCCAAGCCCAGCAAGTCGGCGCGCACCATCGGCGAGGTGCTCGGCAAGTTCCACCCGCATGGCGACAGCGCCTGCTATGAAGCCATGGTGCTGATGGCGCAGCCGTTCTCGTACCGGTATCCGTTGATCGACGGCCAGGGCAACTTCGGTTCCACCGATGACCCGAAATCCTTTGCCGCGATGCGCTACACCGAAGCGCGCCTGTCGCGTTTCGCCGAACTGCTGCTGGCCGAGATCGACCAGGGCACGGTGGAGTTCGTACCGAACTTCGACGGACGACTGAAGGAGCCTTCGTGGCTGCCCTCTCGCGTGCCGCACGTGCTGCTGAACGGCGCCACCGGCATTGCCGTCGGCATGGCGACGGACATCCCGCCACACAACCTGCGCGAAGTCGCCAGCGCGTGCATCCACCTGTTGGGGAATCCGTCCGCGAGCCTGGAGGAACTTTGCGAACACGTGCGCGGACCGGACTACCCGACCGCCGCCGAAATCATCACTCCGGCCGCCGACCTTGCGGCGATGTACGCCAGCGGCAACGGCTCGGTGCGCTGCCGCGCGGTGTACCAGCGCGACGGTGCCAACCTCGTGATCACCGCCCTGCCCTACCAGGTATCGCCCTCGCGCATCCTCGAGCAGGTGGCCACGCAGATGCGGGCAAAGAAGCTGCCGATGATCGAGGACATCCGCGACGAATCGGACCACGAGAATCCAATCCGGATCGTGCTGATGCCACGCTCGAACCGCATCGATGCGGACACCGTGATGCAGCACCTGTTCGCCACGACCGACCTCGAGAAGAGCTACCGCGTCAATCTCAACATGATCGGCCTTGACGGCAAGCCGCAGGTGAAGAACCTGCGCCAGATCCTCGTCGAGTGGCTGCGCTTCCGCCAGGACACGGTCACGCGGCGGCTCGAGTTCCGCCTGGACAAGCTGGAGCGGCGCCTGCACCTGCTGGAAGGGCTGCGCATCGCCTACCTCAACCTCGACGAGATCATCCGCATCGTGCGCGGCGAAGACGAGCCGAAACCCGTGCTGATGGCGCGCTTCGCGCTCTCGGGCGAACAGGCCGACTACATCCTGGAGACGCGCCTGCGCCAGCTCGCGCGCCTCGAGGAAATGAAGATCAACGCCGAACGCGGCGCGCTCGAGGAGGAACGTGCGCGCATCGCCGTGGTGCTGAAGTCGCCTGCGAAGCTCAAGACCCTGGTCAAGGAGGAACTGCGCGAGGATGCCCGCGTGCACGGCGACGATCGCCGTTCGCCGCTGGTGGAACGCAGCGTCGCACAGGCCCTCGACGAGGCCGCGCTGGTCGCCAGCGAACCGGTCACCGTCGTGCTTTCGGCCAAGGGCTGGGTGCGTTCGGCCAAGGGCCATGACATCGATGCGCGGGCGCTCGGCTACCGCGACGGCGATGCCTTCCTCGGCGCCGTGCGCGGACGCACCACCCAGCAGGTGGCCTTCATCGATTCCAGCGGCCGCAGCTACTCGGCGCCGGCACACACGCTGCCCTCGGCACGCGGCAACGGCGAGCCGCTCACCGGCCGCTTCAGCCTGCCGCCGGGCGCCAGCTTCGACGCCGTCACGATGGCCGATCCGGAAACGCGCGTGGCGCTCGCGACCGATTCCGGCCACGGCTTCGTGACCCGCTTCGATGCCCTGCTCGCCAACAAGAAAGGCGGCAAGCAGGTGCTCAACGTGGGGGCGGGCGCACACGTGCTGGCACCTGCGCTGGTCGGCGACACGGCACGCGACCGGCTGGTGGTGGTGACGAACGCCGGGCACCTGCTGATGTTTTCGGTCGCCGAGCTCCCTGAACTGGACAAGGGCGGCAAGGGCAACAAGCTGATCGAAATCCCGAAGGCGAAGCATGCCGGCGGCGAGCGCGTCGCCGGGATCGCGGTGGTGCCGGAAGGCACCGGCGAGGTGACGGTGCACGCGGGACAGCGCAAGCTCACGCTGCGGTGGCCGGATCTCGTCAACTATGGCGGGCACCGCGCCGCACGAGGCAGCCTGCTGCCGCGCGGGTTGCAGCGGGTCGACTGGATCGAATAGGGATTCCGCGGGCGCAGCTGCACCGGCATTCCGCACGGGCGCTGCAAGGCGGCCGCGCGACCGTCGCTCGCGGCGCCAGTCAGGTTGACTGGCCCGCTTGCCCTGCCGCAATCTCCTGGTCGTCGCGCCCGCGGCTACGATACGGCAGTCCCGCGCCGGATAGCCGCCGATGCCCCGCCCGCCCCGACTCGCCCTGCGTCTCCTTCTGCTGCTCGTCGTATTGCTGGCCGCGGTGGTCGCAAGCGGCTGGCTTGCCCTGCGTGGCAGCCTGCCGAAGTACGAAGGAACGGCGCAGGCACCGGGGTTGTGGGCGCCAGTGACGCTGGAGCGTGACGCGCTCGGCACCGTGACGATCCATGCACGAACCCGCCGTGACGCAGCCTGGGCACTCGGGTATGCCCACGCGCAGGAGCGCTTCTTCCAGATGGACCTGATGCGCCGGCGCGCCGCGGGCGAACTGGCGCAGCTGTTCGGGCCGCGCGGCGTGCCGGTGGACCGCCGGGCACGCATGCACCGCATGCGCGCGCGCGAACAGCAGGCGCTCGCGGACCTGCCGGAAGACCAGCGTGCGTCGATAGACGCCTATCGCGACGGCGTCAATGCAGGCCTCGCCGCGCTGCGGGTGCGCCCCTTCGCCTACGTGGCGACCCGCACGTCGCCGGTGCCGTGGCGAAGCGAAGACACGCTGCTGGCGGGCGCTGCGATGGCATTCACCCTCAACGACGAGGAGAACACGCGCGAGCTGGCACTGGCCAGGATGCATGCGGCGCTGCCACCCGCGGCGTATGCATTCCTCACCGCGCGCGGTGGCGACCGGGATGCTCCGCTCGCGGGCGACCGGATGGCGTGGCCGCGCCTGCCCACGGCGCACGAACTGGACCTGCGGCTGATCGATCCCTCTCTGCTGCAGGCACCCGATGCGGCCTCCGCCCGCGTGCTTGACGCCGCAACGATCGGCAGCAACAGCTTCGCCGTTGCGGGAACGCTCACGGGGGGCGCGGCGCTGGTGGCCGACGACATGCACCTGGACCTGGGCGTGCCATCGCTGTGGTTCCGTGCACGCCTGGTCTATCCCGATCCGCGCGATCCGGCGCGCACGATCGATGTCACCGGCGCGACGCTGCCCGGCACGCCCGTCGTGGTGGTCGGCAGCAACGGACACATCGCCTGGGGATTCACCAACAGCTACGCCGATACCACCGACTGGGTGCGCGTGCGCAAGGATCCCGCCGATCCGGCGCACTATCTCGCCGCTGACGGCCCGCAACCGCTGCAGCACTTCAGCGAGACCCTGCATGTCAGTGGCGCGCCGGACGAAACGATCGCCATCGAGGAAACCCGCTGGGGACCGATACTCGCCAACGACGTCGACGGCACCCGGCTCGCGCTGGCATGGACCGCACACCAGCCCGGCGCCATCGACCTGGGCCTTGCCGGCATGGAACTCGCGCGCACCATGACGGAAGCCGCGGCGATCGCGCAGTCGAGCGGCCTCCCGCCGCAGAACGTGATCATCGGCGACCGCGACGGTTCCATTGCATGGACCATTGCCGGGCGGCTGCCGCGCCGCACGGGCGGCTTCGATCCCGTGCTTCCTGCGGACTGGTCGACGGCCGGGACCGGCTGGAATGGCTGGCTCGCACCGGCCGATCATCCACTCGTCGCCAACCCACCCGGGCAGCGCCTGTGGAGCGCGAACCAGCGCAAGGTCGACGGCGAGGCCCTGGCGCGGCTTGGCGACGGCGGCTATGACCTTGGTGCGCGCGCGGGACAGATCCGTGACGGGCTGCGGGCGCGCAATGCATTCACGCCCGCGGACCTTCTGGCGATCCAGCTGGATGATCGTGCGCTGTTCCTTTCGCGCTGGAAGGCGTTGCTCGAGCGTACACTGGCCGGTGCCCCGCCCACGGCCCTGCGCGAGGCGATGCGGCAGGCTCTCGGCGACTGGGATGGCCATGCCTCGATCCACTCGGTCGCTTACCGCCTGGTACGCGCCTGGCGCGCGGAGGTGGTCGAACGCACGCTGGAGGGTTTCGCCGCCGCAGTGCGCGTCGACTTTCCCGCTTTCGCGATGCCGCGCCTGCCTCAGGCGGAACAGGCCGTGTGGGTCCTGCTGGAAGCGCGGCCGCCGCACCTGCTGCCACCCGGCGTGACGGACTGGGACGCGTTGCTGCTGGCGGCTGCCGACAGCGCAGCCGGAGACCTCGACGCTGCGCCGGGTGGGCTCGCCGAGCGGACCTGGGGTGAACGCAACACCAGCCATATCGCCCATCCGTTGTCGGGAGGGCTGCCGTCGCTGTTCGCGCGCTGGCTCGACATGCCGCCAATGGAGCTGCCGGGCGACAGCAACATGCCGCGCGTGCAGGCGCCGGACTTCGGCGCGTCCGAGCGGTTCGGCGTGGCGCCGGGCGACGAGTCGCACGGGTACTTCATGATGTCCGGCGGACAGAGTGGTCATCCGCTTTCGCCGTATTACGGCAGTGGCCATGCCGACTGGGCAGCGGGCAGGCCCACACCGTTCCTGCCTGGGCCCGCGGAGAAGGTGCTGGTACTTGAGCCATCCGCCGGGTAGCCGGCGCTGCCACCGTAGTGGCACGCCCGGCAAGACCGCCGCGTTTCCGCCTGGTGCGTTCATCGCCGCGTGAATGCGCCGTCGCGGCCCCCTCGAGCATTCACCATGGCGTGCGCTCTCACGGTCGCGGCTGCGCCGCTCGTACGAAAGCCCGTGCCGTCGATAGGAGCGCTGCAAGCGCGACCACGAATCGCCAACAACGACGCTGCCCTTCGAAGGTGTCGTCGCATATGCGGTTTCGCGGTCGCAGCTGCGCCGCTCCTACGACAGCCGGGTTCTCGTAGGAGCGCTGCAAGCGCGACCTCGGGCTGGCCGGTCGCGACGCCAATACGATGCGTTCGTCGCATATGCGGTTTCGCGGTCGCGGCTGCGCCGCTCCTACGGCGGGGTTTTGTGGGGCGCTGAACCCGTGCCTGGCACGCACAAAAAAAGAGGCCTCCCCGAAGGGAGGCCTCGTTGCAGCATGAAGCTGTCAGTTGGAGTGGACGCTTACTGGGCCGAACCCACGATCAGGTTGTCCATCGTGGACCAGTAG
>JAEZQS010000209.1 GCA_023412995.1 Pseudomonadota bacterium | reverse complement strand
CTGCCGGCCAGCGCCGTCGCGCGCCGCCCGTGCGTCGGCACGCCTGCGACATGCTGCCGCGCAGCGGCTTTGATCGCTGTCAAGGCCACCGGATGTCGCCGCGCAGAGCATTGCCGCCACGGCCGTGCCGGCCGTTCCGGCGCGATACCGACCACCCGAAGGGACAAACGACATGAAGACCCCCGCGCTGGCAGCCACCCTCGCGCTGCTTGCCTGCAGCACCGCGTCTGCGGCCGGATTCGACGACTGGCCGGTCCACCACACGTTCGGCGATGGCAGCGACCTCGCCCTGGGTGGCGCCTGGCGCTATGACACCAACACGTTCTCCAACGACCGCCGCGCCGACGGCAGCGCCGTGTTCGAGGACGCCGCCACCCTCCGGCGCAAGGAGCTGGCGCTGGTGCTGAAGAAGCCCGGCGTCTACGACGCGGTCGTCAGCTACGAATTCAAGACCCACGCCTGGCTCGATACCTTCGTGCGCCTGCAATCGACCGCGCTGGGAGGCACCGATGTCGGCGCCTTCCGCGTCGGCTATTCGAAGACGCCGGTATCCTTCGAGGCGGGCACGCCGACCCGCGCCACCAGCTTCCTCGAACTGGCGCTGCCCTCGCAGGCACTGTTCGAAGGGCGCCGCACCGGCATCGACTGGCAGCTGGAGCGCCCTGCCTGGATCGCCAACGTCGGCGCCTATGCCGGCCAGGACCTGCACGGCGACAACGATGGCACCACCCTCGCCGCGCGCGTGGCGTGGACGCCGCGCAAGGCGGCGGGGGACGTGCTGCACCTGGGTCTTTCGGCCTCGCAGGAGGAGCGCGACGCGACCACCGACGGGCGCGGCATCCGCCATCCCGCCGCGGCCCGCTTCGGCACGCCGCCCGAGACCGGCCTCACGCCCGTCCGGCTGGTCGACACCGGCCTGCTGGCCGATACCGGTCGCATCCGGCGCACGGGCCTGGAGGGCCTGTGGATCGGCGGCCCGTGGTCGGTGCAGGGTGAATGGCTCGCCGGCGACGTTGCGCGGCGCGGCGATGCCGCGGATTTCCATGCCTCGGGCTGGTACGTGTTCGGCAGCTGGATCGCGACCGGCGAATCGCGCCCTTACGGCGGCGGCAACACCGGCAACGTGAAGCCGCAGCGCCCCTCGGGCGCGTGGGAGCTGCTGCTGCGCTACAGCGAACTCGACCTCGACGACGGCGCAGTCCGCGGCGGCCGCGAACACGACTGGACGGCGGGCGTGAACTGGTACCTCACGCAGCACTTCAAGCTGCAGGGCAACCTGATCCGCGCCACCAGCGAGCGCGGCAACATCGCGATCGATCCGCACATCGTCGAACTGCGGGCGCAGGTGCAGTTCTGAGGGACGGGGTTTGCGTGGCGAGGAAAAGCCCTGGGCGCGCGGCGATTTCCTACGGGCGGTGCGCCCCATGCGGATAGGGGCGCGGTGCCGCGTTTGCTAGCATCGGGCGGATGACATCCCGTGCACTCGAACTGCTTGAATCGGTCTTCGGCTACCGCGCGTTCCGCGGCGGCCAGGAGGCCGTGATCGACCACGTCGCCGGCGGCGGCGACGCGCTGGTGCTGATGCCGACCGGTGGCGGAAAATCGCTGTGCTACCAGTTGCCGGCGCTGCTGCGCGAGGGCTGCGCGGTGGTCGTGTCGCCGCTGATCGCGCTGATGCAGGACCAGGTCGACGCCCTGCGCCAGCTCGGCGTGGAAGCGGCGTTCCTCAATTCCAGCCTCGACGCGGCGGCGCAGCGTGCGGTCGAGCGGCGCTTCGCCGAGGGCGCGCTGAAGCTGCTCTACGTCGCGCCGGAGCGGCTGCTGGGCGAGCGCTGCCTCGAACTCCTCGCGCGCACCGGCGTGTCGCTGTTCGCCATCGACGAGGCGCACTGCGTTTCGCAGTGGGGCCACGACTTCCGCCCCGAGTACCGCCAGCTCACGGTGCTGCACGAACGCTTCCCGCACGTCCCGCGCATCGCCCTCACCGCCACTGCCGATGCGCCGACGCGCGGCGAGATCATCGAGCGGCTGGCACTCGAGGGCGCACGCACCTTCGTGGCGAGCTTCGACCGGCCCAACATCCGCTACCGGGTGGTCGGCAAGGACGATGCGCGGCGCCAGCTGGGCGATTTCCTCGCGGCACACGCCGGCGAATCGGGCATCGTCTACTGCCAGTCGCGACGCCGGGTGGAGGATGTCGCCGACTGGCTTGCCGGGCGTGGCGTGGCGGCGCTGCCGTACCACGCCGGCATGGAGACGGCGCGGCGCAGCGCGAACCAGCAGCGCTTCCTGCGCGAGGACGGCCTCGTGATGGTGGCCACCATCGCCTTCGGCATGGGCATCGACAAGCCGGACGTGCGCTTCGTCGCCCACCTGGACCTGCCGCGCAGCATGGAAGGCTACTACCAGGAAACCGGCCGCGCCGGGCGCGACGGCCTGCCGGCGGAGGCATGGCTGTGCTACGGACTGGGGGACGTGGTGACCCAGGCGCAGTTCATCGCGCGCTCGGATGCCGGCGAGGAGCGCAAGCGGCTGGAGCGGCGCAAGCTCGACGAACTGCTCGGCTTCGCCGAGACCATCGCCTGCCGGCGCCAGCGCCTGCTGGCGTACTTCGGCGAGGCGATGGCGCAGCCCTGCGGCAACTGCGACAACTGCCTCGATCCGCCCGAGGCGTGGGACGCCAGCCTGGTGGCGCAGAAGGCGCTGTCCTGCGTCTACCGCACCGGGCAGCGCTTCGGCGTGTCGCACCTCGTCGCGGTGTTGCGCGGTGAAGGCGACGAGCGCGTGCAGCGCCTGGGCCATGATGCGCTGGGAGTCTACGGCGTCGGCACCGAACTCGACCGGCGGCAATGGGGCGCCGTGTTCCGCCAGCTCGTCGCCGCCGGCCTGCTGGTGCCCGACGAGGAAGGCTACGGCTCGTTGCGCCTGACGCCGGCGAGCCGCGCGGTGCTGCGGGG
>JAEZQS010000197.1 GCA_023412995.1 Pseudomonadota bacterium | reverse complement strand
GTGCCGGCCAGCGCAGCGGCACGCTCCGCCTGCCGACGCTGGCCGCGCTGGGCCTCGGCGAGGCCTGCCATGCGGCGACGGGGCGCGAGCCGCCGGGGCTGGAACGCACGCAATGGGCCAGTAGCCGCGCCGGCTGCGCGGCCGAAGTGTCGCGCGGCAAGGATTCGCAGACCGGCCACTGGGAAATTGCCGGCACGCCGGTCGCATTCGACTGGACCTACTTCCCCGACACCCGTCCGGCGTTTCCGCCCGACCTGGTGGCGGCGCTGTGCGAACGTGGCGGCATCGAGGGCATCCTCGGCAACTGCCACGCCTCGGGCACGGCGATCATCGCCGAACTCGGCGCCGAACACCTCGCGACCGGCCTTCCGATCTGCTACACCTCGGGCGACAGCGTGTTCCAGATTGCCGCGCACGAGGAGGCGTTCGGCCTCGAGCGGCTGTACGCGTTGTGCGAGGTCGCGCGCGCACTGCTCGACCCGGTGCGCGTCGGCCGCGTCATCGCGCGCCCGTTCACCGGCACGCCCGCCAGCGGCTTCAGCCGCACCGTGCATCGCCGCGACTACGGCGTGGTGCCACCCCGCGGCACCCTGCTGCAGCACGCCGTGGCCAGCGGGCGGGATGTCGTGTCCGTCGGCAAGATCGGCGATCTCTTCTGCCACGACGCCACCGGCCACGAACGCAAGGGCGGCGGCAACGACGGCGTGTTCGACGAAACCATCGACGCGGCGCGCCACCTCGGCGATGGCGGCTTCCTGTTCGCCAACTTCGTCGACTTCGACACGCTCTACGGACATCGGCGCGACGTGGCGGGCTATGCCGCCGCGCTGGAATCCTTCGACGCGCGCCTGCCGGAGTTCCTCGCCACCCTTCGCCGCGGCGACATCGCCATCGTCACCGGCGACCACGGCTGCGATCCGACCTGGGAGGGCAGCAACCACACGCGCGAATGCATCCCGGTGCTGGCGTTCGGCCCCGGCGTGCCCCGCACGCCGCTCGGCATGCGCGGCTCCTTCGCGGACATCGGGGCCGCGGTCGCGCGTCACCTCGGCCTGCCTGCCGGGGCCGGCACCGCGTTCTGAAGCCGCCATGCACGATCCCTGGATGGAAGCCATGCGCCGTGGCGACTTCGCGGCTGCCTGGGCGGTCAGCGACGCGGCGCTGGCCGGGCGCCAGCCGGGCGACTTCCTGCGCGCCGACCAGCCACGCCACCTGCAATGCGTGTGGGACGGCCGTCCGCTCGCCGGCAAGCGCGTGCTGGTGCACTGCTACCACGGTCTTGGCGACACCCTGCAGTTCGTGCGCCTGCTGCCGCTGCTGCGGCGACAGGCAAGCGAGGTCGTGCTGTGGGTCCAGCCGGCCCTGCACGGCCTGCTGCAGGGCTTGGCCGGCATCGACCGGCTGGCGCCGCTGCACGACGGCGCCCCGTCAATCGATCGCGATGCCGACATCGAGCTGATGGAACTGCCGCACCTGCTGCGCCTGTCGCCATGGCACATACCCGCGCGCGTCCCCTACCTCGCCGTGCCGCCGCGCCTGCGCGCGCCTCGCCGCCCCGGCTGGCCGCGCGTGGGCCTCGCCTGGCAATCGGGCGACTGGGATACGGCGCGGTCGATCCCGCCCGCGGCGCTGCAGCCGCTCGCCCGCGGCCTGCCCCTGCGCTGGGCCAGCGTGCAGTACGGCGCCGAGGCCCTGCCCTTCCCGATGGAGGACCTCGCCTGCCGCGATCTCGTGCAGCAGGCGCAGCGCCTGCTGGCGATCGACCTCGTCGTCACCGTGGATACGCTGACGGCGCACCTTGCCGGCGCGCTGGGGTTGCCGGTATGGACGCTGCTGCCGACGCCGTGCGACTGGCGCTGGATGGACGCGCGCCGCGACACGCCGTGGTACCCGACGATGCGGCTGTTCCGCCAGCACCGCGCCGGTGACTGGGACGGCGTCGTCGCGGAGCTGCGCACGGCGCTGCGGCAGTGGGCCGCCCGGCGTGCCTTCAGGACATCGGGTTCGGCGGCGGCGGCGGGTCGGGCGGCAACGGGATGAACTCGTCGTGGTCGGCATCCGGCAGCTTCATGTTGCCGGCGCGCCAGTCCGCCTTGGCCTGCTCGATGCGGTCCTTCGAGGACGAGACGAAGTTCCATTCGATGTAGCGCTCGCCCAGCGGTTCGCCGCCCAGCAGCATCACCGTGGCAGGCGCTTCCGCCACGAAGCGGATCGGCCGGCCCGGCGCGAACACCAGCATGCGACCCGCGTCGGCACGCTGGCCGTCCACCTCCACCGTGCCGGTGGCGACGTAGGCCGCGCGTTCGGCGTACTCGGCCGGCAGTTCCGCCCGTGCGCCCGCATCGAGCTGCCAGTGCACGTAGAACAGCGGCGAATGGGTCGCGACCGCGGCCTGCTGGCCGAGCGCGCGCCCTGCCACGAGCCGCTGCCAGACGCCCCCTTCTTCCTGCACCGGCAGGTCGGCGCCTTCGTGATGCGCGAAAGCCGGCGCGGTTTCCTCATGCTCGCGCGGCAACGCCACCCACGACTGGATCCCGTGCATCGGCCCACCCTCCGCGCGCGCCCGCTCGAAGCGTTCGGAATGGGTGATCCCGCGCCCGGCAGTCATCCAGTTGACCTCGCCCGGCCGGATCGGCTGCTCCGAGCCGACCGAATCGCGGTGCATGATCTCGCCTTCGAAGAGGTAAGTGACCGTCGAAAGGCCGATGTGCGGATGCGGACGCACGTCCACGGTGCGCGGAATGCCGGGCGGGAAATCCACCGGTCCGATGTGGTCGAAGAAGATGAAGGGCCCGACCATCCGGCGCCTGGCGAACGGCAGCACGCGCCCGACCTCGAAACCGCCCAGGTCGCGGCGGCGCTGGGGAATGACGAGTTCGATCATGTGGCTTCCTCCAGTGCGCCGCCCATTGTAGGGCAGGCAAACGACTGGACCACGAAGAACACGGGGACCACGGAAAAGAGCGGCCATCGGGACGGCAGGCGCAGCGTCAGCGCGCAGGGCGGGTTACACCGCGCCGACGCGATGCCGGTTTCACTTCCGCCGCGCGCGGAAGAAGACGCTCAACATCTCCCCCGCCTCATTGGCAAGCAGACCCCCTTCCACCACCGGACAATGGTTGTGGCGGTCGCTCAGCAGCACATCGAAGGCGCTCCCGGCGGCGCCGGTCTTGGGGTCCGTCGCGGCGTATACCACCCGCTCGACGCGCGCATGCACCATGGCACCGGCACACATGACGCAGGGCTCCAGCGTCACGTAGAGGGTCGAACCCGGCAGGCGGTAGTTGCCTTCGCGACGGCCCGCATCCCGCAGGGCGTCGATTTCGGCGTGGGCGCTGGGATCGTGCGCACCGATCATGCGGTTGCGGCCTTCGCCGATCACGGCGCCATCGCGCACGATCACCGCGCCGACGGGTACCTCGCCGACGGCTTCGGCTTCGCTCGCGAGCCGGAGCGCGTGCTGCATCCAGTGCCGGTCGGCATCGGCCGGGGGCGGCTCGGCAGGCACGGGCTCACTCCCACTCGATCGTCGCGGGCGGCTTGCCGCTGATGTCATAAACCACGCGAGAAACGTCTGTTATCTCGTTGATTATGCGACGTGAAACACGGTCTAGGAAGTCGTACGGCAGGTGCGCCCAGTGGGCGGTCATGAAGTCGATCGTTTCCACCGCGCGCAGGGCAATCACCCATTCATAGGCGCGGGCGTCGCCTACCACGCCGACCGATTTCACCGGCAGGAACACCGCGAAGGCCTGCGCGCAGCGGTCGTAGAGGCCGGCGCGGCGCAGTTCCTCGATGAAGATGGCGTCGGCACGCGCGAGGATGTCGGCGTACTCGGGCTTCACCTCGCCAACGATGCGCACGCCAAGTCCCGGCCCCGGGAAGGGATGCCGGTACACCATCGCCGGTGGCAGGCCGAGTGCCACGCCGATGCGGCGCACCTCGTCCTTGAACAGCTCGCGCAGCGGCTCGACCAGCTTGAGGTTCATGCGCTCGGGCAGGCCGCCCACGTTGTGGTGCGACTTGATCACGTGCGCCTTGCCGGTCTTCGACCCGGCCGATTCGATCACGTCCGGGTAGATGGTGCCCTGCGCCAGCCAGCGCACGCCCTCGATCCGCTGCGCCTCCTCGTCGAACACCTCGACGAAGAGGCGGCCGATGATCTTGCGCTTGGCTTCGGGATCGGCGACGCCTTCGAGAGCCGCGAAGAAGCGGTCGGCGGCATCCACGCGGATGACGCGCACGCCCATGTGCTCGGCCATCGTGGCCATCACCTGGTCGCCCTCGCGCCAGCGCAGCAGGCCGGTGTCGACGAAGACGCAGGTCAGGCGGTCACCGATCGCGCGGTGCAGCAGCGCGGCAACCACCGAGGAATCGACGCCCCCGGAAAGCCCCAGCAGCACATGGTCCTGGCCGACCTGGGCGCGGACGCGCGCCACCTGGTCCTCGATGATGTGGTCCGCCGTCCAGCGCGTGTCGCAGCCGCACAGGTCTACCACGAAACGGCGCAACAGGGCCGTGCCCTGCTTCGTGTGGGTGACCTCGGGGTGGAACTGCACGCCGTACAGGCGGCGCGCTTCGTCGGCCATGGCGGCGACCGGAATGCGGTCGGTGCGCGCGGTCACCACGAATCCGGGCGGCGCGCTGGCGACGTGGTCGCCATGGCTCATCCAGACGTCGAGCGCCCGTGCCGGCGCGTGATCGCTGAGTCCCGCCAGCAAGGCATCGTCGGCGACGATCTCGACCCGTGCGTGGCCGAACTCGCGCGCATCGGCCGCTTCCGTCGTGCCACCGAGCTGCGCCGCGAGGGTCTGCATGCCGTAGCAGATGCCGAGCACCGGCACGCCAGCCGTGAACACGGCATCCGGCGCCCGCGGCGCGTCGGCCAGCGTGGTCGATTCCGGTCCACCCGAGAGGATGATGCCCTTTGCGCCATACGCCGCGATCGCAGCCGGATCGTGGTCCCACGCCCACACCTCGCAATACACCCCGATCTCGCGGATCCGCCGCGCGATCAGCTGCGTGTACTGCGCCCCGAAATCCAGGACGAGGATCCGGTCGTGGTGGATGTCGTTCATGGGAGTAGGGAATGGAGAATGGAGAATGGTTCAAGCACGTCGGGGACAGTGGGCTCGCGCGCGAAAAGGGTCACGCAGCGCCTGGGGTAAACCATTCCCTATTCCCCATTCCCCATTCCCTTTACCGCCTCGACGTCAGTCGAGGCGGTAATTGGGTGCTTCCTTCGTGATCGCCACGTCGTGCACGTGCGACTCGCGCATGCCGGCAGTGGTGACGCGGACGAAGCGCGGCGTAACGCGCATTTCCTCGACCGTGGCGCAGCCGACGTAGCCCATCGAGGCACGCAGGCCGCCGGCGAGCTGGTGCACGATGTTGCGCAGCGGCCCGCGGTACGGCACGCGACCCTCGATGCCTTCGGGCACCAGCTTGTCGGCGTCGGCCTCGTCCTGGAAGTAGCGGTCGCTGGAGCCTTTCTGCATCGCGCCGAGCGAACCCATGCCGCGGTAGCTCTTGTAGGAACGGCCCTGGTAGAGCTCCACTTCACCCGGCGCTTCCTCGGTGCCGGCGAACATGCCGCCAATCATCACGCAGTCGGCGCCGGCGGCAAGCGCCTTGGCGATGTCGCCCGAGTAGCGGATGCCGCCATCGGCAATGAGGCCGACGTCGCTCCCCGCCAGTGCCTCGGCCACCATGCTGACGGCGGTGATCTGCGGCACGCCGACGCCGGCCACCACGCGCGTGGTGCAGATCGAGCCCGGTCCCACGCCCACCTTGACCGCATCGGCGCCGGCATCGACCAGCGCCCTGGCGGCGTCGCCGGTGACGATGTTGCCGGCAATGAGCGCGATGTCGGGGAAGCTGCGCCGTACCCAGCGCACCCGTTCGATCACGCCGCTGGAATGCCCGTGCGCGGTATCGACCACGAGCACGTCCACCCCGGCTTCGACCAGCGCGGAGACGCGCTGCTCGGTGTCACCGCCGACGCCGACCGCCGCGCCGACGCGCAGGCGCTCGTGGTCGTCCTTGCAGGAATTGGGGTTGTCGCGCGCCTTCTGGATGTCCTTCACCGTGATCAGGCCGCGCAGGCGGAACGCCTCGTCCACCACCAGCACCTTCTCGATGCGGTGCTTGTGCAGCAGCGCCAGCACTTCTTCTTCCGGCGCGCCTTCCTGCACGGTGATGAGGCGGTCCTTGCGCGTCATGATGTTGCGCACCGGATCGTCGGGCTTCTTCTCGAAGCGCAGGTCGCGGTTGGTGACGATGCCGACCAGCTGCTCGCCGTCGACCACCGGCACCCCGGAGATGTTGTGCGAATGGGTGAGGCGGATGACCTCGCGGATCGAGGTTTGCGGACCGACGGTGATCGGGTCGCGGATGACCCCGGCCTCGAACTTCTTCACCAGGCGCACCTCGGCGGCCTGGCGTTCGATCGACATGCTCTTGTGGATGATGCCGATGCCGCCGGACTGCGCCATGGTGATGGCGAGTCGCCCTTCGGTGACCGTGTCCATCGCGGCGGACACGATGGGCAGGTTCAGCCGGATGCGGCGGGTGAGACGGGTGCCGAGGTCGACGTCCCGCGGCAGCACGGCCGAGAAGGCCGGCACCAGCGAAACATCATCGAAGGTCAGTGCTTCGGAGAGGATGCGCATGCCCTATTCTACGGAAGCGCGCGCGGCGGGCCAAGTGCCGCGAACGGGGTTGCCGCGCCGTCGCGGCGGTGTACCCTTGCACGCCGACCGATGCAGCCCGTGCGCTGCCATGGCCCGCGCGCCACGCCCGCGATGGCTGCGACGCTGCGGGCTCCCTGCCCGTCCCCATTCCCTGCCTCCGCTCCAAGGAAGAACCGCATGCCCCGTTTCATGCTTGTCCTGCTTGTCGCCATCATGGCCCTGTCGGCTGCCCCGGTCCGCTCCGGAGCCGCTCCTGCGCCGCTGGGCGCGGCGACCGCGCCAGGCGCATTCCCTGCCTGGAGCCTCGATCCGCCCGGCGCGGATGCACCGGCGCCCAAATCCACCACCACGGTGGCGCTGCAATCCTTCAGCGCCGACGTGAAGGTCGCCGCCATTCCCGAAACCATGGAATTCGCGCTGCCCGGAAGCCTGCGGGTGGAAAACGGCGTCGTCGTTTCCTGGTACCCGGCATTCTGGATGTCGCTGCAGCAATGCCACGGCAACGATTGCACCATCATCCAGATCTTCGAGGATTGCCGCGTCACGGATTGCCAGTCGGGCGAGGCGGTGACCATGGCGCCCGAGCAGGGTCTGCGCTGCGACGTGCGGGCACGCACCGGCGCCGCCACCCACTGGTGGCCCTGCACCCTCACCATCAACGAGGCGCGCGACACGTTCCATGTCACGGGCACCTCGATGCCGGCGCTGACCAACGATCCCTTCTATACCTTCACGCAATATGTCGCCGATCCCGTCGTCGTCCGCCAGGGCCTTTCCTGCTACCCGCGACGCGGGGACCAGGCGACCGCCACGCCGGCGGCCGGTTCCAATGCCGTCGTGCTGTCCGATGCCGCAGGCGATGTGGCGGGCATGCCGTGCGATGCGGGTGGCCCGACCACGATCGACGCCGCGCTTGATGCCGCGACGGACATCGTGCAGGTGAACATGCAGGTCGCCGCGCAGGTGCCCTCGCCCGTTTCGCTCGACCAGTACGGCTTGACCGGCACCTGGATCAACACGGCGACGCCTGGCGAAGGCTTCGTGTTCGAGAACTATCCCTCGATCGACACGCTGGCCCTCGGCTGGTTCACCTACGACAAGGTGTCGGGCGGCGCGGACCGGCAGCGCTGGTACGTGCTCTCCGGCGGCACCGGCGCCAACGCCAGCCTGGCCGAGCTCAGCGTCGGCGTCGCCTACGGCGGCAACTTCGATGCGCCGCCCTCGCTGGCCGTGCGGCCGGTCGGCGCGGCCACGCTCACGTTGGACTCGTGCACGCACGGCACGCTGGATTTCTATTTCTACAGCGACGGCAGTGCCGGTCGCATCGACGTGCAGCGGCTGACCCCGAACCTCGACTGCACGGCCAGCGGCACCGGCGCGACCTCGCCGCCGCAGCACCTGCTGTCGGGCAACTGGTTCGACAGCAGCCTCAACGGCCAGGGCATCCAGTTCGAGTTCAACCAGGCGCAACAGCTGCTGTTCGCGCCCTGGTACACCTATGCCCTCAATGGCTCGCAGTTCGGCGCGGTGCCGTCGTCGCAGCGCTGGTACACCCTGCAGCTCGCGGGGGTCGATCCGGCGGCCACCAGCTTCCACGACATCGCCATCCACTCGACCACCGGCGGCGTGTTCGATTCGTCGCATCCGACCGTCACGACGCGCGTGGGCAGCGCCGACCTCGTGTTCCAGACCTGCGGTTCGGCCACGCTGACCTACGCCTTCGACGCCGGCGAGAACACCGGCCGTACCGGATCGATCGATCTCGTGCGGGTCGGACCGGTGCCGGCCGGCTGCACCCTGTAAGGCAGGCGCGCGACCGCCTGCGTGCGGGCTGCCCGGAACGGCTCCGGGCAGCCCCGCGAGCGGCGGGCGTGAGCCGGGCACCGCGTCCGCGCCTGCCTGCTGGCCTGTCGCTCAGTCGAAGAAGGTTTCCGCCGCTTCCAGCGTGTTGCCGATCAGCGTCGCGACCGTCATCGGTCCGACGCCGCCGGGCACCGGGGTGATCCACGACGCGCGTTCGCGCGCGGGCTCGAACTCGACATCGCCGACCAGCCGGCCGTCCGCAAGCCGGTTGATGCCGACATCGATGACGACGGCGCCCGGCTTGATCCACTCGCCCTTCACCAGTCCGGGCCGCCCGGCAGCCGATACCACGATGTCCGCCTGGCGCACTTCCGCCGCGAGATCGCGGGTGAAGCGGTGGCAGCCGGTCGTGGTGCAGCCGGCCAGCAGCAGTTCCAGGATCAGCGGCCGCCCGACGTGGTTCGACACGCCGATCACCACCGCCTTCTGCCCGCGCACGGGCTGGTCGGTGTGTGCCAGCAGGGTCATGACGCCCTTCGGCGTGCACGGTCGCAGGCCACGCTGGCGCAGGGCGAGCCGTCCCACGTTCTCCGCCTGGAAGCCGTCGACGTCCTTGTGCGGATCGATGCGGTCGATCAACGCGGTCGCATCAATCCCGGCCGGCAACGGCAGCTGCAGCAGGATGCCGTGCACCAGCGGATCGGCGTTGAGCCGCTCGACCAGGGCGATGAGCTCGCCTTCGCCGGTGCCGGCCGGCAGGTCGTGGTCGAACGAGCGGAATCCCACGCGCTGGCAGGCACGCCGCTTGTTGCGCACGTAGACCGCCGAGGCGGGGTCGCTGCCGACGAGGATCACCGCCAGGCCGGGCGCCGCCTTGCCGGCGGCCTGGCGCTCGCGCACGCGCGCGGCGACGCCATCCAGCACGCCTTCGGCAATGCGCCGGCCATCGAGCAATCGCGCTGCCATGGGAATCCTGCCTGGAAACGGGGCATTATCCCACGCGGGGGCGAGGGGCGGAGAGCGAAGCGCAGGCAGGACGGGTGACAGCATGATCGACGCGAGGCACGAGGCATGAACCAGACCGAATGCGAAGCGGTGGCTTTCCGTCGCCTGCTCGCGCACCTGCAGGCGCGCCCGGACGTGCAGAACATCGATCTCATGATCCTGGCCGGTTTCTGCCGCAACTGCCTGGCGGACTGGTACCGCGAGGCTGCCGCCGCGCAGGGCGAACCGATGGACCGCGAGGCGGCACGCGAACGGATCTACGGCGAACCTTTCGCGCAGTGGAAAGCGCGCCACCAGCCCGAAGCGACGCCGGAGCAGCTGGCGGCCTTCGAGCAGGCGCGCGAACGCGGACCCTGACCGGGGCAGCCGGTCCGTTCGGTGAATCGCCGACGCCTTGCACGCACCGAAAGGTTCGACGCTGCCGGTCCACGCGGCGGCTACGCCGGTCCTGCGATGCCCCCTGCTATGCCGTCGTGGTTGCCGCGCAGACGCGGGCGATGTCGTCGTAACCGCTGAAGACGACGCCCGGGCCGCAGCCGGGACAGGCCGGATCGCGCGGCAGGCGCAACTCGCGGAAGCTGGCGGCCAGTGCGTCGTAGCAGAGCAGGCGGGCAACCAGCGGCGTGCCGATGCCGAGCAGGAGTTTCAGCACCTCGGTGGCCTGCAGCATGCCGATGGTGCCAGGCAGGACACCGAGCACGCCGGCCTCGCTGCAGTTGGGCGCCTCGGCCGCCGATGGCGGCTCGGGAAAGAGGCAGCGGTAACAGGGCGAATCCGCCCGGCGTGGATCGAACACGCTGACCTGCCCGCTGAAGCGGTGCACCGCGCCGTACACCAGCGGCAGGCCCATGCGGCGGCTGGCGGCGTCGAGCAGGTACCGGGTGGGAAAGTTGTCGGCGCCGTCGAAGACGACATCGTGCCCACCGAGCAGCGATTCGACATTCGCGGCGCACAGGCGCGCCTCGACGGCATCGATGCAAACGTCCGGGTTGAGGGCGGCAAGCGCGACCCGGGCCGAGTGGACCTTGCACTCGCCGATGCGCGCCTCCGCGTGCACCACCTGCCGCTGCAGGTTCGAGCGCTCGACGCGATCGTCGTCGATCAGGGTCAGGTGGCCGACGCCGGCAGCGGCAAGGTACAGCGCCGCAGGCGCGCCGAGGCCCCCGGCACCGACCAGCGCTACGCGCGCCGCGGCGAGGCGACGCTGTCCCGCCACGCCGACTTCCGGCAGGACGAGGTGGCGCGCATAGCGTTCGGCCGAACGCGCATCAAGGACGCCGGCGTCCACCGGCAGGCCCTCGCTGCACCAGCGCGCGAAACCGCCCTCCACCGACGCGC
>JAEZQS010000196.1 GCA_023412995.1 Pseudomonadota bacterium | reverse complement strand
CCCTGCTTCATTGACACCCCGCCCCGCCTGCTCTAGCTTTGCTGCCCTGCACCACGGCAAGGGTGGCCCGCGGGTAACCGCCGGTCGAGTGTGCGACATGGACACGCGAACGTCTCTGGCCTGAGATGGCGTGCGCCCGGCGAGGCCGGTCGTACCGCGCCCCTGTTTCCGTGTCCCGGTCACCCGTGCGAAGGTTCCCATGATCACCATTACCCTCCCGGACGGCAGCCAGAAGCCGTTCGACCATCCCGTCACCGTGCAGGAGGTTGCCGCCTCGATCGGCGCCGGACTGGCCAAGGCCACCCTGGCCGGCAAGGTCGATGGCCGCCTGGTCGATGCCAGCCACCGCATCGACCACGACGGCTCCCTCGAGATCGTCACCTCGCGCAGCCCCGAGGCACTCGAGGTCGTGCGCCATTCCAGCGCCCACCTGCTGGCGCAGGCGGTGCAGCGCCTGTTTCCCTCGGCGCAGGTGACCATCGGCCCGGTGGTGGAAAACGGCTTCTACTACGACTTCGCCTTCGAGCGCCCGTTCACGCCGGAAGACCTGCCGGCGATCGAGGCCGAGATGAAGAAGATCGTCGCCGAGGCGCTGCCGGTCACGCGCGAGGTGATGCCGCGCGACGAGGCGGTGGCGTACTTCCGCGGCAAGGGCGAGGAGTTCAAGGCGCAGATCATCGAGTCGATCCCGGCGGACGAGGACCTGTCGCTCTACACCCAGGGCGAGTTCACCGATCTCTGCCGCGGCCCGCACGTGCCCAACACCGCGAAGCTGGGCGTGTTCCGCCTGATGAAGGTGGCGGGCGCCTACTGGCGCGGCGACCATGCCAATCCGATGCTGTCGCGCATCTACGGCACCGCCTGGCTGAACGACAAGGACCTCGCGGCCTACCTGCACCAGATCGAGGAAGCCGAGAAGCGCGACCATCGCCGGATTGCGCGCCAGCTGGACCTCTTCCACATGCAGGAGGAAGCGCCGGGCCTGGTGTTCTGGCATCCGCGCGGCTGGGCCGTCTGGCAGGTGGTCGAGCAGTACATGCGCCGGGTGTACCGCGACTCCGGCTACCAGGAAGTGCGCTGTCCGCAGATCCTGGACGTCGCCCTGTGGAAGAAGTCCGGCCACTGGGACAACTACAAGGACAACATGTTCTTCACCGAATCGGAGAAGCGCACCTATGCGCTGAAGCCGATGAACTGCCCGGGCCACGTGCAGGTGTTCAACCACGGCCTGCGCAGCTACCGCGACCTGCCGATCCGCTATGGCGAGTTCGGCGCCTGCCACCGCAACGAACCCTCCGGCGCGCTGCACGGCATCCTGCGCGTTCGCGGCTTCACCCAGGACGATGGCCACGTCTTCTGCACCGAGGACCAGATCGAATCCGAGGTGACCGCGTTCCACGCCCAGGCCATGAAGGTGTACGCCGATTTCGGCTTCACCGACGTGCAGCTCAAGATCGCCCTCCGGCCCGAGCCGCGGCTGGGCGACGATGCCACCTGGGACAAGGCGGAAAACGCCCTCCGCTCGGCGCTGACCGCAGCCGGGGTGGCGTGGGAGGAGCTGCCGGGCGAGGGCGCCTTCTACGGCCCCAAGATCGAGTACCACCTGCGCGATGCCATCGGCCGCACCTGGCAGCTCGGCACCATGCAGGTCGATTTCATGATGCCGGAGCGGCTTGGCGCCGAGTACGTCGACGAGCACAGCCAGCGTCGCCACCCGGTCATGCTCCACCGCGCCATCGTCGGCTCCATGGAGCGCTTCATCGGCATCCTGATCGAGCACCATGCCGGTGCCTTCCCGGCGTGGCTGGCGCCGCTGCAGGCGGTGGTGATGAACATCACCGATGCCCAGGCGGGGTATGCGGCCGAGGTCGCGCGCGACCTGGCGGGGCAGGGAATGCGGGTGGAAGCGGATTTGCGCAACGAGAAGATCGGCTATAAAATCCGCCAGCATACGCTGGACAAGGTTCCCTTCCTCCTCGTCGTGGGCGACCGCGAGAAGGAGACGGGAGCTGTTTCCGTGCGTACCCGTGCGGGCGAGGACCTGGGTTCGATGCCGGTCGCGCGCCTTGCCGAACGCCTTGATCCCGGCGCCGGGCGGTCCTGACCGCGGCGCTGGCCCGTTTCCCCCTGGAGGATCGACGTATCGCCATCGACAGCAAACCGAACCGCAAGAACCTGGAAATCCGCGTTCCGCGCGTTCGAGTGATTGGCGCCGAAGGGGAGCAGGTCGGCATCCTGACCCGCGACGAGGCGCTGGCCATGGCCCAGGACGCGGGGCTGGACCTGGTCGAGATCCAGCCGAACGGCGACCCGCCGGTCTGCCGCATCATGGATTTCGGCAAGTTCAAGTTCGATGCGCAGAAGAAGGCGCATGCGGCGAAGAAGAAGCAGAAGCAGGTCGAGATCAAGGAACTGAAGTTCCGTCCGACCACCGATGTCGGCGACTACACGATCAAGCTGCGCAACCTTCGGCGCTTCCTCGAGGAAGGCGACAAGGTGAAGATCACGATCCGCTTCCGCGGCCGCGAGATGGCGCACCAGGAACTGGGTCGCGCGATGGTCGACAAGATCTCGGCCGACATTGCCGAGGAAGCGGTGATCGAGCAGTACCCGCGCATGGAAGGGCGCCTGATGGTGATGATGATCGCGCCGAAGAAGAAGACCTGAGGGCGCGGGAAGTCACGTAGCCGGACCTGGGAGGGCGCGCGGCAGGAACATTTTCTTACCCTTGCCCCGGCGGTTGCGGCGCGGGGCGGGGCAGGGGTCGGGCACGTGCCTTCGAGGCATGATCCGGCCCACGACGACGGGCTCCGCTGGGAGCGCGTCGGAGCAGCACTGCAGGAGCCGGTCCGCGATGCGGGCCTACCAGCCGGAACGGGCAGGACGGAAAGCGTGGCCGCAGGCCACCGCCCGCGCCAGTAACGAAAACCACCAAAGGAACAAGGGTCATGCCCAAGATGAAGACCAACCGGGCCGCTGCCAAGCGGTTCCGCAAGACCGCGTCCGGCAAGTTCAAGTGCGGCCACGCGTTCAAGAGCCACATCCTCACGAAGAAGGCCACCAAGCGCAAGCGCGGCCTGCGTGCCACCAACCACGTGCGCAAGGAAGACGCCGGTCGCGTCGCCCGCATGCTGCCGTACATCTAGGGAGGGCGAGACATGGCACGAGTCAAGCGTGGCGTCATCGCCCACCGTCGTCACAAGAAGATCCTCGGCAAGGCCAAGGGTTACTACAACGCGCGCCGCAAGGTTTTCCGCGTCGCCAAGCAGGCGGTCACCAAGGCGCACCAGTACGCCTACATCGGCCGCAAGCAGAAGAAGCGCAATTTCCGCGCACTGTGGATCGTGCGCATCAATGCCGGCGCGCGCCAGTTCGGGATGTCCTACAGCCGCCTGATGAACGGCCTGCGCAAGGCCGGCATCACGGTCGACCGCAAGGTGCTGGCCGACATCGCGGTGCACGACATCAAGGCGTTCGGCGCCCTGGCGGAAAAGGCCAAGGCCAGCCTGGCGGCGTAGGTCCTGCGGGCATCCGCATCGTGGGCATGCATGGCCCGGGTGCGGCGTCGCACGTCCAAGCACGCGGGGAGGAGGCCTGGCCTCCTCCCCGTTTTGTTTTGCAGGTCCATGCGGGCGTGACCAGCGTGGTGGATGCCCTCCGGCGGCGGGCCCATTCCAGCGCACGCCCGCTTGAGGCACGCTGCTTCCCCTCGATCCATGCCAGGCGCCGTCCGTCACGGCGCCAGCCATTCCGGGATTCCTCGCGATGGATTTGACCAACGACCTGCAGCCGCTGCTCGATGCGATTGCCGGCGCCGAAACGCCCGAAGCGCTCGAAGCGCAGCGCGTGGCCCTGCTCGGCCGCAATGGTGCGGTCACCGCGGCGCTGAAGGCGCTCGGCGCGCTGGCCCCGGAGCAGCGCCGCGCCCGCGGCGCCGAGGTCAATGC
>JAEZQS010000127.1 GCA_023412995.1 Pseudomonadota bacterium | reverse complement strand
CGCCCCCACAAAAATGGGCGCCTGGTAAATTTGTCCCTGCCACCATTTGCGCGAAGGGCTGATGGTTCATGGGCCGGCGTCACGCGCCTTTTCGCTGCGCGGCATTCAGCATTACCGGTGCAGGATTCGCGCAGCCCGGCCAGTGGATATCCAGGAGCACAGATTGCGCCCGTTCCGCGTCAAGCAGCAGGCCGCTGGCCTGATTGGATGGCTCCTCGCCAGCTACGTCGCGGCGGCGATCGGCGGCCTCGCCTCGATCCGGGCCGGTGCCTTCTACGCGCAGCTTGCACGTCCCGACTGGGCGCCCCCGCCTGAGGTGTTCGGGCCGGTCTGGACGGTGCTGTACGCCCTCATGGCGATCGCGGCGTGGCTGGTCTGGCGCGTGGCGGGTTTCCGGGCAGCGCGCACGCCACTGATCCTCTTCCTGGTCCAGCTGGTGGTGAATGCGTTGTGGAGCTGGCTCTTCTTCGCCTGGCACCTTGGCGCGGTGGCATTGGCCGATATCCTCCTGCTGTGGGTGCTGGTCGTCGCAACGCTGGTGGCGTTCTGGCGCGTGCGTCCGCTGGCAGGCGCGCTGCTGGTTCCCTACCTGCTGTGGATCAGCTTCGCCATGGCGCTCAACCTGTCCGTCTGGCAGCTCAACCCGCGACTTCTGGGGTGACCTGGTGCGTCTCTGGTCGCTGCATCCGAAGTACCTCGATGCGAAGGGGCTCGTGGCGCTCTGGCGCGAAGCCCTGCTGGCGCAGGCGGTGCTGGGCGAACGGACGCGCGGCTACCGGTATCATCCGCAGCTCGAGCGCTTCCGCGAGCACGCGGCGCCGCTCGAGGCGATCAACGCCTACCTCGCCAGCATCCACGCCGAGGCGATGTCACGCGGCTATGCGTTCGACCCGGGAAAGGTGGGGCCGGTCGGTCCGGTATCGGTGTCGCGCATCCGCGTACCGCGTGGGCAGGTCGCGCACGAGTGGACGCACCTGCTCGCCAAGCTCGCCGAACGCAGTCCTGCCACCTTCGAACAATGGCGGCATGTGCAGCGTCCGCGCTGCCATCCGCTGTTCCTGACCTGCGCCGGCGGCGTGGCACCGTGGGAGCGCGTTTCCGGCTGAGCCACACGTGAGGAACGGCGCCGCATGGCCCTGAGGAAAATGGTGCCAGGGACAATTGATCCCGTTCGGTTGCCGCGCGGCACCAATGCCTGGAACCAGAGGGAAGCGCGGCCTGTTGCCGCCGCGAAATTGTCCCTGGCACCATTTCAGGGGCGTCGTCGCAGGGTACAGGCGCGAACATGGCGCGGCGGACCCACGTCGACGCGCCACCCGACGACCCATGGCGGCACGATGACCATCACCCTCACCGATTTCGCCCGCAACCGGCTGTTCCGCGAGCAGCGCCGCAACACGATCCAGGACATCACCCCGGAAGCGTTCGAGCGCCACCTCAACGAGACCGCGCCGCTGCACGTCCTCGACGGCTATGCACCCTTCTGCAAGCTGCACGTCCATCGCAACTGGACGTCGACCCGCTGCCTTGCCGTGCCGATCACCGACGCCAACCGTCACCTGCTGCACTCGGATTACGAGGCACGCACGCCGGACGAGTTGCCGGTGCTGGTGCGCTGGTTCGAGGGACTGGAACCCCCGGTGGCCGCGTACCTCGTCGTCATCCTCTACAGCCGTGCGCAACTGGCGAAGGAGGGAACGGCGATCCCCGGCGACTGGGGCGTGGTCGGTTGCATGTACACCGCCGAGCCGGTGGAGACGCCGATGGCGCCGATCACGATGCTGCGCAACGCACTCGGGGTCCGGGAAGGTGGCTCGGGCGTACCGCTCGATCGCGATGCCTACCGTCGCAGCGTCGCGTTCTGGCGCGTGCATGCGAACTGGCGGGGATGAATGGCTTGCGGCATGGCGCCCCGCAGCCTCGCCGCGACGGGTGGCAGGTACACTGCCCTTCCATCCGTGCATTCGACCAGGAGGCAGCCATGGCGCACGCATTCAAGGTGGGCGACCACGTCCGCTGGAATTCCGAAGCGGGCCACGTCAGCGGCACCATCGTCGCGGTGCACGCGAAGGATTTCCAGTGGAAGGGCCATACGCGCCACTGCAGCGAGGATGACCCGCAATACGAAATCCAGAGCGACCGCACCGATCACGTCGCGATGCACAAGGGGGCGGCGCTGCACCGGCTCCCCTGAGATCCGGGTCGGATCCACTGCCAGCGAAATGCCCGAAGGCCTGGCGATCGGGATGGCACGGGGAAAGCCGGCCGAGGGTCTCCCTCCAGCACGGGACGCCGTTCATCGGCGCGACGAGGAGCCGGTCCTACACTGTGCCATTGACCGAATCCCGCGAGCGCCATGAACCTCGTCCAGCTGTTCCTCCCGTTGCGGGACAACGCAGGCGCGGCGTTCCCTCCCGGCCTGTTCCGGCACGTCCGGAGCGAACTCGCCGAGGCGTTCGGCGGCGTGACTGCCTACCAGCGCGCGCCGGCAACGGGGCTGTGGGAGGACGACGCGGACGAGATCCAGCGCGATGAGCTGGTCCTGTTCGAAGTGATGGTCGACCCCCTCGATCGCGCCTGGTGGAAGGACTACTCCGCCCGCCTCGCCGAACGGTTCCGCCAGCAGGAGGTGCTGGTCCGCGCGTTGCCTTGCGAATGGCTGTGACGCCGCGTGCGCCGCTGCCGACGGTGCGCATCGGCTGCGCCGGCTGGTCCATTGCCTCGCGCGACGCGCCCCTCTTCGGGGAAGGTGGCAGCCATCTGGCGCGTTACGCCACGCGCTTCGACATTGCCGAGATCAACTCGACCTTCCATCGACCGCACCAGCGGACGACGTTCGAGCGCTGGGCCGCCAGCGTGCCGGCGCACTTCCGGTTTTCGGCCAAGCTGCCGAAAACCATTACCCATGAGGCGCGCCTGCACGGTACCGGCGATGCGCTGACGACATTCTTCGCCAGCGTGGCTGGCCTGGGATCGAAGCTGGGCGGCGTGCTGGTGCAATTGCCGCCGGGCCTGGTGTACGAGGCGCGCATCGCCGATCGCTTCTTCGCCATGCTGCGGCGACGCTGTCCGGTGCGTGTCGCCTGCGAAGCGCGTCATCCAAGCTGGTTCGTACCCGCCGTCGATCGGCTATGGGCACGATACGACGTCGCGCGGGTGGCTGCCGATCCCGCCATTCTCCCGGAAGCTGCGCGTCCCGGTGGCGAGCGCCGGGCTGCACGATGGAGCTACTGGCGCTGGCATGGTTCGCCGCGCATGTACTACAGCGCCTATGACGACGAGGCGCTGCGGTTCCTCGCGCAGGCGCTGGTAAAGGAAGGTCGTGCGCGATCCCCCTCCTGGTGCATCCTCGACAACACCGCCCACGGCCACGCCATGGCCAACGCCCTCCGCCTGCAAAATGGTGTCAGGGACGATTTGCGCCGTGGCCGGGGGCGACTCGACCCATCTTATCGATGACGGCGGCGGGAAATTGTCCCTGGCTCCATTTCGGGGTGGGGGATGTCAGGTGCGGGGGAGGCGGGCGCGCAGGTCGGCGGCGTAGGGTGAGCGCGATGCGCGCAGGCGCGGCTCGATGGCGCCACGCAGTCGCGCGGCATCGGCTTGCCTTCCGAGTGCGCTGAATGCGTCGATGCGCGCTACCTGGACTTCGAGCAGGCGGGGATCATCCTCCGCATGCGTCGGCTGTCGCACCGCCAGCGCTTCGTCGAGCAGTGACTGCGCTTCCTGCGGCGCACCGAGCGCGAGTTCGGCGCGCGCGAGGGCAAACAGCGGAGCGCCGAGCAGGAAGTGGCGTGGCGGCAGCGTGGCGCGTGCCGCTTCCAGCGCCTCGGATGCCGACTCGCGTGCACGGGTGGCGTCACCCGCATCGAGCTGGGCTTCGCTGAGGGCAGTCAGCACCATCGGACGCAGCGGGCTGCCCGCGTGGGCTTCCTCCTTGAACGCGGACGCTGCGGGAACCAGCAGCGCCAGTGCCTCGTCCACCCGGTGGCGCAGCCGCAGCAGATTGGCCAGGTCGCTGTTGGCGATCGCCATCCGCACGGGGCCGTCCTCGGGACGCCCGGCCTGGATCGCGACGGCCTTGCGCAAGACGGCTTCCGCCTCGTCGTAACGACCGCCGAGGACCAGCGCGGCGCCGAGGCTGCGCCACGCCGAAACGACGATGTCGGTGGTGGGACCGAGGGTGTTGCTGAAGCCCTCGATCGCCTTGCGCAGCATCGGCACGGCCGCATCGAACTGGCCGACATCGCGCTGGTCGCGCCCGCTCGCAAGGTAATACGAGGCGAGGTCGCGCGGATGCACGCGCCCACTCCGTTCGGCGCGCTGCAGCAGGGCAAGCCGCTGCGGCAGGGCTTCGGCGACACGCCCGAGCGTTTCCTGCAGCACGAGCAGGTTGTGGCGAACGATATAGGTGTCGCGGTGGTCCTCGCCGACGGTCCGCAGCCGGACCTGCAGCGATTGCTTCAGCGCGTCTTCGGCCCCAGCGAAATCATTGCGGTCGCTCAGTACGCTGCTCAGCTCGTTGAGGGCGTGCGCCAGGTGGTAGCTGTCCTCCCCGAACAGCGTGCGCGTGATCGCGATGCCGTTGCGGAACGCCTGTTCCGCTTCCTCCAGGCGCTCGCCTCGGCCCAGCACGTTGCCGAGCTGGATCCAGTCGTTGGCGACGGCCTCGCTCTGCCTGCCGAGCGCCGCGCCGTTGCGCTCGAGCGACTGCCGCACGAGCGTTTCCGCCTCGTCCAGCCGGCCCCGCGCCAGCATGTAGTCGGCGATGACCCCATGCGCCTTGGCGACGGACGCCGCGGCGCCTTCGCCAGCGTTTGCCAGCAGCACCAGGCTCCGACGCGCGTGATCCAGTGCGGCATCGTAGGCGTTGGTCTCCATCTCGACCGCGGCGATGCCGACCAGCACGCGGCCCTTGACGTCATCGGGTACGCGCGGGTCCTCGCTGTAAGCGAGCGCGCGCTGCAACAGCGCCTTGGCCCGCTCGAAGTCGCCGATCTGCACGTACAGCTCGGAAAAGAGCGTCGCCGCGTCGGCTTCCACTGCCGGCTGCAGCGCGATTGCGCCCTCGATCTGGCGCGAACCCATGTCCAGCAGTTCGTGCGCGCTGATCGGACGCCCCCCATTGGCATCGGGTTCGACCTGTTCGAACACGCCGACCAGGATGCGTCGCACCCCCTCGGCGCGCTCGCTCTGCTGCAGCGCCAGCCGTGCCGCCGCCTCCGCCTGCAATGCCTGCTCGCGCGCGCGCTGCGTCTGTACCAGCGCCGTGCCGAGCGCGACGAGCAGGGCGACAACGGCCACGCTGGCCAGCGCGACGCCGGCGCGGTGGCGCGATACGAACTTGCCCAGCCGGTACGACGCACTCGCCCGACGCGCCGAGATCGGCGTGCCTTCGAGGTGGCGGCGGACGTCGTGCGCCAGCGCTTCGACCGTCGCGTAGCGCCGTTCGGGTTCTGCCTGCAGCGCCGTCGCCGTGATCACGTCGAGGTCGCCGCGCAGCAGGCGCGCCGGCACGGGCGGACAGGTGTTCGCGTCCTCCCCGACAAGAGCGGGCCCGGCGCGGCCGGCAATCGCGCTGGGCAGCGCGCGGCGAGGATTGCTGATGGCGGCGAGGCGGTCCATCGAGGACCCACTCGCGATCGGCTGGCAGGCACGGACCCCGGTCAGCATTTCGTGCAGGACGGCGCCGAGCGCGTACACATCCGTTGCCGTCGTCACCGGTTCGCCGCGCAGCTGTTCGGGCGAGGCATACGCCGGCGTCAGCGCATGCAGCTGGGTCTCGACCGGGCTTGCCGTGGCGTTCCCGAGCACGCTGGCAATGCCGAAGTCGAGCAGCTTGACGTGACCCTCCCGGTCGACCAGCACGTTCGACGGCTTGATATCGCAATGGACGACGAGCTGCCTGTGGGCGAACTGCACCGCCTCGCAGATGTCGAGGAACAAGTGCAGGCGCGAGGCGAGGTCCTGCCGCTCCGCCTCGACATGGTCGAGCAGCGGCTTGCCATCGATGTACTCGAGCGCGAAATACGGTTCGCCGGCCGGCGTGACGCCGCCGTCGAGCAGGCGCGTGATGTGCGGGTGTTCGAGCTTGGCCAGGATCTGCCGTTCGCGCAGGAAGCGCCGGCGCAAGCCGGCCGGGTCGCCGCTGGCGCGCATCAGCTTCAACGCCGCGCGCTGTTCGTACTGCCCGTCGGCGCGCTCGGCCAGATAGACGACGCCCATGCCGCCGCGGCCGATTTCCCGCAGCACGCGCCAGGGGCCGATGGTCAGGCCGACGGCCGACGTGGCGTCCGTCAGGTCACGCCAGGCTTCGCGTGCCAAGGTTGGGGAATCGATCAGGCCGGCGATGCCGCCTGCGGCCATCGCGTCGCTGTGCAACAGGCTCTCGACTTCGGCACGCAGGGCGGCGTCGCCGCGACAGAGCTGGTCCAGGCGCGTCGCGCGCGCCGCATCCGCAAGTTCCACCACTTCGTCGAAGATGGACGAGACGTGCTGCCAGCGCCGCGGGTCCATGCATCAGTCCCGCGGCCGGGGGACGGCGATGCCACGCGCACGCGTGCAGGCAAGCGTTCCCGCGGACGGGCATGCGCGAGAAGCCGGGCAGCGTGGTCGGCCACCGTTTGCCGGGCGCCCGAGGGCACCCGCACCCGCGACGATCCCATCCACCGTTCTCTCCCCGGCTTGCCGTATCCGCACCGTTCCGCCGGAGAATTGCACCAGCCCCCGCTTACCGCAAGCCGCCCCCCTGCAAAAGGTGCCAGGGACAATTTCCAGAACGCCAAAACGGTGCCAGGGACAATTACCGGCGCACGAGCCGTCCCCAACGGCGCCGAAACACCTACTGGCAGGTGCCGGGCCACTGCGGCTGCCGCGGAGAGGCGGTCCCGATCCCGTGGTCGTCGCCTCCTTCCCGATGATGGTGCTGCACGGCGTCGCCGCCGCGCATGGGGTGAAAGCCTGCTGTCCTCGACGGCCGCCAACGCCCCGCCCCAGTCTTCCCGAACGGCTATGGCCCGCACGGGCGGGCCTGAAATGGTGCCAGGAACCATTTTCCGAAATGGCTGCTTCGCTGCGCATCGGGGGGCACGGCCGAGGATGCGCCTCCCTCGCTACCGGTCGCGGTGTCGAGGATCCCGGGCGGATTGGGGGCGTCATGGTCGGGTGCAGACGGACCGGCGCAAGGGAGGAAATTGTCCCTGGCACCATTTGCAACCTTTCGGGGAGGAGGTGCATCCAAGCACGCGGCAAGGGAGGATGGCCGCTCGGCTCGATGACCAATGCCAGTTGACCGCCTGCGCTCCGGATGATGCGGCGGAATCGAGAAACGGCACGGGAGTCGTCACCGGATGCGCGCAGCAGCATGGTGTGGGATTGCGATCCTTGCGGCATTCCAGCTGGCGGCGCAGGCAATCGAAGTCGATGGCCGAATCGATCCGGCCGAATGGCAGGGTGCACGCCACGTCACGGATTTCCGGCAGGTGCAGCCGCTGAGCGGCGAGCCGGCTTCGCAACCGACGGAAGTGTGGATCCTCGCCACGCCGGAAGGGCTCGCGGTCGGATTTCGCAATACCCAGGCGCCAGACGTGCCACGAACGCGCCAGCGCGTGCAGCGTGATTTCGACGAACAGGTGGACCGCATCAACCTGATGGTCGATTTCGACGGCGGCGGACGCACCGGCTACAGCTTCACCGTCTCCTCGACGGACGGCATCGCCGATGCGGTCATCACCAACGAGACGCAGTTCAACGACGACTGGGACGGCAACTGGCGTCACGCCGTCAGCGAGGACGCTGCCGGCTGGTCGGTCGAGTTGCTGGTTCCCTGGTACATCGCGCCGATGGCGCGTGCCGACGGCAGCCGACGCACCCTGAAGATCTACCTCGACCGCGTGATCGGCTCGACCGGCGAGCGTGCCGCATGGCCCGCGGCGAGCTTCGAGCGACCGCGGTTCCTGTCCGACTTCGCGCCGGTCGAAGTCACCGCCTACGCCCAGTCGCTGCTCGCGATCACGCCCTATGCCTCGGCCCTGTACGACAACGTGCGGGGCGAGGGCGGCCTCGACGGCGGCGCCGACGTGTTCTGGAAGCCGAGCGGGCAATTCCAGATGACGGCCACGATCAACCCCGACTTCGGCCAGGTCGAGAGCGACGACCTCGTGGTGAACTTCGATGCCACCGAGACCTTCGTCAGCGACAAGCGGCCGTTCTTCACCGAAAACCAGGGGTTGTTCGAGTTCACCACGCCATCCGATTTCAGCCAGCTGCTCTACACGCGGCGCGTAGGCGCGCCCGCCGACGATGGCAGCGGCGCCGGCGACATCAGCGCGGCGGTGAAGGTCAACGGCAGTGTCGGCGCGACCCAGTACGGCCTCTTCGCCGCCGACGAGGCGGATGAGGTCGGTCGCACGTTCAGCGCGCTGCGCCTGGTGCACGACTTCGACACGCAGAACATCGGCGCGATGCTGACCCACGTCGACAGGCCGTGGCTCGATCGCGAAGCCACCGTGTTCGGCGTCGACCACAACTGGCGGCCGACGACCCGCTGGAACGTGAAGACGCGGGTTTTCGGCAGCCGCATCAACCAGTCGGGCAGCAGCGAAACCGACTCCGGCGCCACGGTGTGGGCCGACTACGAAATGGACCACGGTTGGCGCCAGCAGTGGATCGCCATGCACTTCGGCAACGACCTGCAGATCAACGATGCCGGTTACCTGTCGCGCAACAGCGCCAACTACCTGCACTGGGAACTTGGGCGGCGATTCGCCCACCTGCCGGACGCGTCGCGCTACGCCTCCAAGGACTGGCGCGGCAGGATCAGCACCAGCTACAACGACCGTGGCGAAAAGCTCAACGACCAGTTCCGCCTGAGCCGCGAAGGGCGCCTGCGCAACGGCAGCTACGAATACGCGCAGGTCAACATCAACAGCGCCGGCGTCGACGACCTGCTCACCCGTGGCCATGGATCGGTGCGCAAGCCGGCCAGCTTCAACGCCGACTACCAGTACCAGCGTCCGCGCAAGGGCAACTGGGCGCACGAAGTGGAAGCCGAGCTGTTCAGTGGCGGCCTGGCCGGCAATTCCCGGGTGGGCTACAGCCTGAGATACACGGCGACCTATTTCGTCAGCGATGCCTTCAGCATCGTCGCCGGCGTCTATGGCGAGCAGCGCCCGGACTGGCTGGTATGGCAGCGTGACAACCTGATCGGCAGCTTCGAGGGCCGCGAGCTCGACCTCGATGCCGGCATCGACTGGAGCATCGACGACCGGCAGGAGCTGCGCGTGAAGCTGCAGGCCATTGCACTGGATGCGGCACTGCGCCAGGGCTGGCGCGTCGATGCCCTCGGCCGCGCCATGGCGACGGATGAGCCGGTCGACGATTTCAGCGTCCGCAACCTCGGTTTCCAGATCCGCTATCGCTACGAGGTCGCTCCCCTGTCTTATCTGTACGTCGTCTATGGCCGCGGCGGCTACCGGCAGGACGCGGTTTCGAACGCACCCGGCCACCTGTTGCGCGACACGTTCGCCTTGCGCGATGACGAGCAGGTCTTCGTCAAGTTCAGCTACCGGTTCGAACTCTGAAGCCCCCTGCGCCTGGGCCCACGAAATGGTGCCAGGGACAATTTCGGTCCCGGCTCCGCCCCGCTGAAATGGTGCCAGGGACAATTTCCGACACGACGTCGCGAGCCCGTCGGACGTACCCCGCCTGTCCTGGCTGATCGCCTGGAGGAGGGCTGGGGCCGCATGCTTCCGTCATGGCCCGTCCCCCGCGCTTCGATGTCCCCGGCATCCCGCAGCACGTCGTGCAGCGCGGGAACAATCGACTGCCGTGCTTCCTCGACGACGACGATCGACAGCGATACCTGCAGTGCCTGCTGCAGGCGCTGCCGCGCTACCGCTGCAGCCTGCACGCCTACGTGTTGATGGACAACCACGTGCATCTCCTGCTCACGCCCGACGAGACGGGCGCCCTGTCGCGGTTGATGCACACGTTCGGGCGCAATTACGCAGGGCTGTTCAACAGTCGGCACGATCGCACCGGTACGCTGTGGGAGGGGCGCTTCAAGGCCTGCCTTGTGGAGGGCAGCCGTTACTTCCTCGCCTGCAGCCGCTACATCGAGCTCAATCCCGTGCGCGCCCGCATGGTCGCACTGCCCGGGAGATACGCGTGGTCGAGCGTTGGCGCGAATGCAGGTGGAAAATGCGATCCGCTGCTCACGCCGCATCCGGAATACCTTGCGCTAGGCGCCGACCCCGCGGCGCGTGCTGCGGCGTACCGGGCCATGTTCGCGAACGGATTGAACGAACGACACGTGGAGGAGATCCGCACCTATCTGCAGCAGCAGAAGCCGCTGGGATCGAAACGGTTCCGGGCCTGGGTCGAATCGCGCGAGGGACGGTTTTCCACCGCCCGGGCACCCGGGCGGCCGGCCGGTCGGAAAAGCGTCCTCGTCATCCAGCCCGGGAAAATTGGCGCGGGTGGGCGGTCGCCGCGGCGCGCCGGTTCGCGGGCCGGGAGTTGAGGAGACACCGGGCGAAATCGTCCCTGGCACCATTTCGCGCGGGCGGCGGCCCTTCGGGAAAGCGTCCTTCTCATCCATCCCGGGGAGATGGCGTGGGCGGTCGCCGCGGCGGGCCACTCACGGACCGGACGCTGAGGACACGTCGCGCGAAATTGTCCCTGGCACCATTTCGTGGGCGGGCCATACGAGGGGGGCGAGGAAGGCGAGGGCTATGCCGAACAGGAGGGTCAGGGGTGTGCCGACGCGCACGAAATCGACGAAGCGGTAGTTCCCGGGCTCGTACACCAGCAGGTTGCCGTGGTGCCCGATCGGGGTGAGGAACGCCGCGACGGCGCCCATGGCGACGGTGAACACCATTGCAGGTGCGGAAATGTCCAGCAGCGCCGCCATGCCCAGCGCAATCGGGCCCAGGAGGATGGTGGTGGCGGCGTCGGACAGGATCTGCGTCAGCAGCGCCGCAATCAGGAACAGCG
This sequence comes from Pseudomonadota bacterium, assembly GCA_023412995.1. GTDB lineage: Bacteria > Pseudomonadota > Gammaproteobacteria > Xanthomonadales > Rhodanobacteraceae > Dokdonella_A. The sequence continues at coordinate 8,869 of JAEZQS010000127.1, read as the reverse complement.
CCAGCAATACCCAGGTGGGTGACCAGCCGGCCACGAAGCCCGACAGCCAGTCGGCGAACAGCGTCGCCGTGCCGGTCTGCTCCATCGCAAGGCCCAGTGGAATCGCGCCGGCAATGAACACGAAGATGCGGATCTCCACCGACTCGTACGCCTGGCGCAGGCTCAGACAGCCACTGGCCACCATCGCGGCGGCGCCGGCCAAGAAAGAGATCGTCACCGGCACCTTGCCGGACGCGGCGCCCAGCACGCTGAACGCCATGATCAGTGCCGCCAGCCAGCCGCGGCGGCGTACCTGGGCGTTGCCGGAAAACGGCACCAGCAGCAGGAACGAGGGCTCGTGCGCCAGCTGGTCGAGCGCGGCCTTGTCGCCCCACAGCACCACCAGGTCGCCTCCCTCGAGTTGGACCTTGGACAGTTCCTTGCGGATGAAGCCGCGCTTGCGCCAGATTCCGACCACCACCACGCCATAGCGGCGCAGGAAATCCACGCTGCCGATGGTGCTGCCGACCAGTTCCGAATCCGGCGCGACCACGGCCTGCAGCAGGCGCTCGTCGTCTTCCCGTCCCTTGCGTCCTTCGCCCTTGAGTTCCTCGCCGTACTGCATGACCGCGCTCAGCGCGAGGCCTTTCTGCTTCTCCAGGCCAGCCAGCTCGTCGGGGCTGGCGCGTACCAGCAGCAGGTCGCCGACCGCCAGCCGCTTGCGCCGCCACGGGCGACGCCGGGAATCGCCCTGGCGCAGCCAGTCCACCACCTGGAAACGCTCGGCGTGTGCCTTGGCGAACGCCTCCATCGTGTTGCCGGCATCGGGTGAATCCTCCAGCACCACCAGCTCGGTGTAGTAGCGCTCGAGGCGGAAGCGGTCCTCGCCGCCGCGCTTGCCTTCGCGGCGAGGCAACAGCCAGCGGCCGAACAGAACCACGTACAGCGTTCCGATCAGGCTGAGGGCGATGCCGACCGGCGTGATCGCGAAGATGCCGATGTCCTGCGTCCCGCCACGCTCGAGCAGGTCGCGTGCGACCAGGAACGCGGGCGCGGCGATCACGGTCATGGTGGTACCCAGCGATGCAGCGAAGGCCATCGGCATCATCAGCCGCGAGGCGGGCAGGTTGTGGGTGCGATTGAGCTCCAGGATGACCGGCAACATCATCGCCGTGACCATCAGGTGATGGCTGAAGGCGGCCATCAGCGCCACGCACGGCATGATCACCAGCACCGCGCGCCAGACGCTTTCGCCCGCCATGCGGCCGATCCACGCGCCCATGCGCGCGGTGAGGCCGGTCTGCGCCAGCCCGGCCGAGAGCACGAACATCGAAGCCAGCAGGATCGCCGGATCGCTGGAGAAGCCCGACAGCGCCTGCGCGGGCTCGAGCAGCCCGGTGGCCGCGAGCGCCACCACGATGAGGATGCCGGTGAGGTCGATGCGCACCCACTCCATCACCAGCAACACCAGCGCCCCGGCAAGGATGATCAGGAAGAGGATCTGCGGAAGGTCCATGCGCGGCGTCCTGGCTGTTCGCGCGCATGGTAATCGTCCCCGACGCACTTCCCGTAAAAATGGTGTCAGGGACATGGCCGCCGCGGCGGCAAGCCCATGGCGGCAACGCGGCGGGGCGCAGGGATGCTTGCCGCTCCGCATGGCAGGTGGGGCGGTGCGCCACGAGGCCGCGGCGGCCGTGGCCTGACGCGACCACGCGCGGATGGGCGGGCTTGGACAGGGTGCATCCTTCCTGGTGCCCGGGGAAGCCGTGCTGAGGGGCCGCGCACGCGGGCGGGTTCGCGCCCCCATTCAGGGAGCTGCCGGGACCATGGCCTGCGCCAATGGAGGGCGTCCTGGCGGGCGCCGCTCACGGCAGAGAGCGCATTAATTGTCCCTGGCACCATTTCGACCATGCTGGCATGCGTCGCGCACTGATCCTGTGGCTGTTGCTGGTGGTGCTCGCGGCGTGGGCGGTGCGCAGCGGGCGGCTGGTCGTTCCGGAGGCATGGAACCCGTGGGCGCCGCTGCGCATCGATGCCGAGCCCAACCTGCTGACCCGCTTCAAGCTCGCCCGTGCCTCGCGCAACGACGTCGCCTGCCGGGCCGTACTCGCGGAGGGCGGCATGCCGTTCGAGCCACTGGCGGACCGGGACACCGGCCCGGGTTGCGGATTCCACAATGCCGTGCGGATCAGCAGGACCGGCATCGCGGTGGGCGAGCCGTTCGCGCTCAGCTGCCGCGCCGCGCTGTCGCTGGCCATGTGGGAGAAGCACGTTCTGCAACAGGCGGCGCAGGCGGAACTGGGCGCCCGCGTGGAATCGATGCGTCATTCCGGTTCCTACGCCTGCCGCAACCTCTATGGCGAAACCGGCCGGCGCCGGAGCCAGCACGCCACGGCGGACGCGCTCGACATCGCGGCTTTCCGGCTCGCCGATGGCCGCCTCATCACCGTCAAGGGCGACTGGGAGGGCGGCGAGGGCGGGCTGCGCACGCCCGCAGCGCGGTTCCTGCGCGCGGTACATGATGGCGCCTGCCGCTACTTCGACGTCGTGCTCGGTCCCGATTACAACCGCGCCCACGCCGACCATTTCCATTTCGATCGCGGCGGTGGTCGCGCCTGCCGCTAACGCCGCGCGGTCAACAGCCAATGGCGCCGCCCGGGGTTGAGATCGCCACGCCGTGGGTGATGCCTGTCGGGTGCCGGACCGATGCGGTACTGTTCGCGCAACCCGGTCCGTGCGCCACGCGGGACGCGGACTGAAGCGATCGTCCCACGATTCCGGCACGCCTCCCATCCGCCACCGGCTGGACTTGCCATGACCTTCGACGACTTCGATCCGCTCCTCGCGCGCGCCCACGCGCACGCAAGCGCCTTCCTGCGCGACCTGCCGCAGCGGTTCGTCGGGGCCCGTGCCGGGCGCGCGGAAATGATCGAAGCGTTCGACCTGCCGCTGCCACATAAAGGCGAGGCGGCCGCCGACGTGCTGGACCTGCTGGCAGCGCACGCCCGGCGGGGCGCCTCGGGCTGCGCGGCACCACGTTATTTCGGCTTCGTCATCGGCGGATCGCTGCCGGTGGCGCTCGCTGCGGACTGGCTGGTGTCCACCTGGGACCAGAATGCCGGCATCCACGTGGTTTCGCCGCTGGCCGCGGCACTGGAAGAAATCGCCGCGCGCTGGTTGCTGGAGCTGTTCGACCTGCCGCGCGAAAGCAGCGTCGGATTCGTCACCGGCTGCCAGATGGCGCACTTCACCTGCCTCGCGGCCGCGCGCCATGGCGTGCTGCGCCGCGCCGGACGGGACGTGGAGGCCGATGGCCTGCAGGGCGCCCCGCGCATCCACGTCGTCGCCTCGGCGGAGGCGCATGTCACGGTGGACGTTTCGCTGCGTTACCTCGGGCTGGGAACACGGGCGCTGGTTCCGGTCGAGGCCGACGGACAGGGGCGGCTGCGCGTGGATCGCTTGCGCAAGGTGTTGCCGACGCTGGAGGGGCCGGTGATTGTGTGCGCGCAGGCAGGCAACGTGAACACCGGCGCCTTCGATCCGCTGCCGGAGATTGCGGGCCTCGCCCGTTCCCACGGTGCCTGGCTTCATGTCGACGGGGCCTTCGGTTTGTGGGCGCGCGCAAGCGCCGACCGGCGCACACTGGCAGACGGTGTCGAACTGGCGGATTCCTGGGCCACCGACGCACACAAGTGGCTCAACGTGCCCTACGACTGCGGCGTCGCGATCGTTCGGCACGCGCAGGACCATCGTGCTGCCATGACCTCGTCGGCGGCCTACCTGATCCAGACGGGTGGGGCGGAGCGCGACGCGGTGGACTGGTGTCCCGAGTTTTCACGTCGTGCCCGCGGCGTTCCGGTGCATGCCGCGCTGCGCACGCTGGGTCGCGATGGCGTCGCCGACCTGGTGGACCGCTGCTGCGCGCGCGCCCGCCAGTTTGCCGCACTGCTCTCTGCCGAACCCGGCGTACGCATCCTCAACGACGTGGTACTCAACCAGGTGCTGGCGCGATTCGGCGATGACGACGCCATGACGCGCAAGGTGATCGAGGGCGTGCAGCTGGAGGGTACGTGCTGGGTGAGCGGAACCACCTGGCACGGCCTGGCGGCAATGCGCATCTCCGTGTCCAACTGGGCAACCGGAGAGGCCGACGTGGCCGCGAGCGTCGCGGCCATGCTGCGCGTCCACCGCCATCTGCAGACCGCCTCCTGACCCGGAATGGTGCCAGGGACAATTTCCAAAAAATGGTGCAAAAAATGGTGCCAGGGACAATTTCCGGGGGACATCGGGTCCCGCAGCGGGTGTTGGGGAGTTGCAGTGCAAGTTGCGAAGGTGGGCAGTGGCATCACGGATTCCTCGCCATGCTCGTCACGCATCGCTGCGTTGTGACCGGGCCAGCGGGGTGCCACGGACGTGTTGGCGCGACATTGGGAAGCCCCCGCTGCCATGGGGTTCCCTCAGAAATTGTCCCTGGCACCGTTTATTCCGCCGGGTCGGGGAAACCCTGAGCCCGGCGCCACCGCCCATCGCCGCACGGAGATTCCCCTCGTGCACCGGGGCAGGCGTTGCCCGCATCGGTTTCAGCCCGGTTTCGAGCGCGCGGCGAACGGCCATGCGCCGCGATAGTGCGCGATGCGTTGCTCCAGACGCGGGTAGTCCAGCGGCACCAGCGCATACAGCGCGAGGTGCTCCCACAGGGCAAGCAGGTGGAAGCCGAGGTAGGAAGGCGTTTCCGGATACACGTCGGCGACGTCCTCGATCCAGGCCATCCCCTGCAGCAGCGACTTGCGCATTTTCGCGAACCGCGCGTGCGCAGTGCCCAGGCCTGTCCGATCCGCGAGGATCAGTTCGACCTCCAGCGCCATCACGCCGTTCATCACCGCCCGTGCGTTGAGCACGTCGGGGTCGCTCGTGAGCACCGCAAACCGGTCGGAGGGATCGAAGCGGCGCACGAGCCATGCCGCGATGTGGTCCGAGTCGAAAACGGCGTGGCCCTCGCCGTCGATCAGCGTGGGCACCTTCATCAGCGGATTGGGGCCGAAGATGGGGGCGTCCGCCTCCGCGACATTGCCGGCGTCGCACAGCTCCAGCTCCAGTCCGAGCGCATCGGCAAGCAGGCGGACCTTGCGCGAGAAGTGCGAGCGCGGCGTGCAGATGAGGCGCATGGCTGGAAGGGCAGGATCGGGTTGCGTCGATCATGCAGCGCGCATCGGCGGAAATCCACGCCGTGCATTCTTCCACTGGATCCATGCAGTGGGCGGGGCAATCGTCCACGCGTTGCGGTGCTGCACCAGCCCCCGACACGCGCGCCCGGCGTTACCCCGCGCGGCCCCGCAGGCGTTCCGCCGGCGTTGCGAAGCGGTGACGTGCAGGCGGGCCCCGCGCGGCCCTACCATCCGCGGCGCGACGTGACGGCCCGGCGGGCCGCGTTCGACCTGCAGGGAGAGGTCGTCCGTGGCGCGATTTCGGGGTTTCTGCGGGCAGGAAATTGTCCCTGGCACCATTTCGGGGGGGGGCGCTGGCGCGGAAAGTGGCGACGGCTTCAGGACTGGCCGGCTGGACCCAGCCACGCGAGGGCGGCGACGACCAGGCATTCGACGCCCGCCTGCAGCGTTGGCTCGATCACGGGGGCAAAGCGCGGGTTATGGTTGGTCGGCAGTTCGTTGAGTCGTCCGGCAGCCTTCGCCGCAGCATGCATGGCAGGGTCGGTGCCGCCGACGAACCGGAACACCGATGGCACGCCCCACCTCGCCCCGAAGCAGCCGAAGTCCTCGCTGACCGATGTCGGCTGCGCCTGTTCGACGCGGCCGGCGGGAAAGTGCCGGCGGAACGCCTCGCCGACCCGCTGGTTCGCCCCGGCATCGTTCACCACCAGCGCGTAGCGGTCCAGCGGCGTGATCTCGGGCGGGCGCGGCGCGCCCGATGCAGCGGCCTCGGCGTTGACGATCCGCGTGATGGCGGCAAGCACGCGCTGGCGGACGCCTTCGTCGAACGTGCGCACGTTGCGCTTGATGACGGCCTCGTCCGGAATGACGTTGGCCTTGGTGCCCGCCTGCAGCGCCCCGATGGTCACCACGGCCGCCTCGCTGGCTGCGAGTTCGCGCGACACGATCGCCTGCGGCACCACGTGCAATCTCGGTGGTCGGGACGGGTCGCCTGCCGGCCAGTCCGTACCTGCGCGGCAAGGCGTTGCAGGAGCGGATGATCGAGGACTCCGGCATTCCGTTCACCGTCGTGCACGCGACCCAGTTCTTCGAGTTCCTGCTGGCCATCGTCGATTCGGCCATCGAGGGGCAGGTCGTGAAGCTCGCGCCGGCCTGGATCGAGCCGGTCGCCTGCGAGGATGTCGCGGCACTGGTTTCCGGCCTCGCGCTGCAGGCGCCGCTGTACGGCGTGGTCGAGATTGCCGGGCCGGAGCGTGCGCGCCTGTCCGACCTGGTACGCCGTTTCGTGCTCGACATGGAAGCACCATTCGACGTGCGCACGGACGCCGCCGCACCGTACTTCGGTGCCGTGCTCGATCCGTGCGTGCTGTTGCCGCGCCAGGATGCCGTGCGGGGCAAGCTCGGCTTCGAAGCCTGGCTGGCGCAATCGGTCTTTGCCCGCGCCGACTGGTAGCGTGCAGCCTCGCCGCGGCTGACCCGCGCGTTTCCGCGTGCAGGGGCATCGCCACCGTGCCAGCCGCTCCGCGGCGCAAGGTGCCGTAGCGCGCGGCAAGGCCGAACGCCGCGCTTCCCGCGCACGCGCGATGGACCGGCCGGCTGCCTCTTCGCATTTGCTACTGTAGGCGCGGCGCCGGCGCGGCACGCAACCGGCGCGCGTCCGCATGCGTGCCTCCACGCGCGCCAGGTGAACCATGATGCACATCCTGCTGCTGTTGCTGGACCTTGGCGGCACTTTCGTGTTCGCCATCAGCGGCGGCATGCTGGCGGTGCGCAACCGCCTCGACGTGTTCGGCGTGCTGGTGCTGTCCTTCGCTGCCGGCAATGTCGGCGGCATCACCCGCGACCTGCTGATCGGTGCGCTGCCTCCGGCGGCAATTGCCGACTGGAAGTACCTCGGGGTGTCGGTGCTGGCCGGGCTGGTCACGTTCTTCTGGTACCCGGTGACCGAGCGGCTGCGCCGCGACGTGCTGCTGCTGGATGCGGTGGGCCTGGCCTTCTTCGCCGTCGCCGGCGCGCAGAAGGCGGTGGTCTTCGGCCTCAATCCGCTGATGGCGGCACTGCTCGGGATGTTGACCGGCATCGGCGGCGGAATGCTGCGCGACGTGCTCGTGATGCAGGTGCCGACGGTGTTGCGCTCGGACCTGTATGCGCTGGCTGCGCTTGCCGGCGCCGCCGTGGTAGTGGGCGGCGACCACCTGCACGTGCCGCCCGTGGTGACCACGGCGGGTGGCGGCCTGGTCTGCTTCACGCTGCGCTACATGGCCATCCGGCACGGGTGGCACCTTCCGGCGGCGCGCATCCGCCACGATGCCGACAGCTGAGGCCGGCGGCAAGCCGGCTCCCGCCCTCCGTGGCGATGCACGTTCCCTGGAGAAACCCGTGATGACCAGCCGGATGCCGACCCTCTTCTTCGGACATGGCAACCCGATGAACGCCATCCAGGACAATCCATGGGCGCCGGGGTGGGCGGCCATCGGCCGGCAGGTGCCACGTCCACGCGCGGTGCTGTCCGTTTCCGCGCACTGGTACGTTCCGGGCATCGCGGCAACCGCGATGGCACGCCCGCGCACGATCCACGACTTCGGCGGCTTTCCGCGCGAGCTGTTCGAGGTGGACTATCCCGCGCCCGGCGATCCGGCGCTGGTCCAGCGGATTGCCGGACTGCTGGCGCCGCTGCCGGTCCACGCCGATCAGGCCTGGGGGCTGGACCACGGCACGTGGTCGGTCCTGCGCCACGTGTTCCCCGGCGCCGATGTGCCGGTGGTGCAGCTGTCGATCGACGAGACGCGTCCGCCGGCCTTCCACCACGCGCTCGGCCAGTGCCTGCGGCCGCTGCGCGAGGAAGGCGTGCTGCTGGTTGGCAGCGGCAACGTGGTGCACAACCTGCACGCCTACGGCTGGGGCCGGCGCCCGGTGGAACCGTTCGACTGGGCCACCCGCTTCGAGGCGCGCGTACGCGAGGGCGTGCAGCGGGGCGAGCATGCCCCGCTGGTCGAGTACGGCGCGCTCGGGCGTGATGCGGAACTCTCGGTGCCGACGCCCGAGCACTACCTGCCGCTGCTGTACGTCCTTGGCGCCAGCGTGCCGGGAGAACCCGTGGCATTCCCGACCAGCGGCACCGACGGCGGCTCGATCTCCATGCTGTCGGTGCAGTTCGGCTGAGGCGGGGTGCCATGGCCGATTTCGGCGAGCCCCGGCGGCGGCGGACGGCCAGGATGGCTGCCCCGACGAGGAACCCTGCATGGCCTATCGAATCAGCGGACTCTCTCCCGAACCCTTCCGCCACCTGTTCGGCCTGTCCGACGCCGAACTGGCCCGCCACGGCGCCCAGCGCTGGGTGGCCGAAGCGGGCTCGCGCTTGCCTGACCGCATCGAACTGCGCGACGCCGAACCCGGCGAGCGCCTGATCCTGGTCAATTACGAACACCAGCCCGCGGCGACGCCGTATCGCGCGTCGCATGCGGTCTTCGTGCTCGAAGGCGCCGCCACCGCGCGCGAGGTGATCGACCGCGTCCCCGAGGCGATGCGCAGCCGCATCCTGTCGCTTCGCGCATTCGACGCCGCCCACCTGATGGTCGATGCCAGCCTGGTCGACGGCGAAGTGGCCGAAGCGGCGATCGTGCAGATGCTGACCGACCCGCGCGTCGCCTACATCCAGGCGCATTACGCCACGCGCGGCTGCTACGCCGCCCGAATCGAGCGCGACCCGCCCGGATGGCGCCGCG
>JAEZQS010000183.1 GCA_023412995.1 Pseudomonadota bacterium | reverse complement strand
GGCGCGCCAGCAGCGGCGGCAGTCCGTCCGGCCATTCCTGCGCCGCGCGCGGCAGAACGCGGCGGCGGATGGTGCGCGCCTTCACGAGGCAGCGTGCCGGACCGGCCGCGGGCAGGCGGCGTCCATGTCAGTCCTCGTAGCGGACGCCGGTGATCTCGTAGTTGCGGTTGCCGTTGGGCGCCTGGAACTCGAAACTGTCGCCTTCGCTCTTGCCGATCAAAGCGCGCGCGAACGGCGAGGAAACCGAGATCAGGCGCTGCTTGATGTCGGCCTCGAGGTCGCCCACGATCTGGTAGCTCACTTCTTCGCCGGTGTCCTCGTCGGCCAGCTCGACGATGGCGCCGAACACGATGCGCTTGCCGGCGTTCAGGCGCGACACGTCGATGACGTCGGCATGCGACAACGCCGATTCGAGCTCGGCGATGCGCCCCTCGACGAAGCCCTGCATCTCGCGCGCGGCGTGGTACTCCGCGTTTTCCTTCAGGTCCCCGTGTGCGCGCGCCTCGGCGATGGCCGCGATGATGCGCGGGCGCTCCTCGGACTTGAGCCGGTCGAGTTCGGTGCGCAGGCGCACAGCGCCCTTCTTCGTCATGGGTGGTCGGTTCATTGGCCTTCTTCCTGGCGTTCGGTGCACCGCAGGGCGGCCGGCCTGCAGGCGCGCGGGCGGCGCCCGCAGGCGACCGCCGCCCGCGTGGCACGCTTCACGCCGACAGTTCCCGGTGCAGCTGCTGCAGACTGTTTACATCGTCGCTGTCGCGGAAGTCCAGCGAGTGCAGCAGGGCGCGCGCGCCACTGACGGTGGTCGAGTAGGTGACCCGCTGCTGCAGTGCCTCGCGGCGGATCGAGAACGAGTCGGCGATGGCCTGCTTGCCTTCGGTGGTGTTGACGATGAAGGCGATGTCGCCGTTCTTGATCAGGTCGACGATGTGCGGCCGCCCCTCCAGCACCTTGTTGATGCGCTCGCAGTCGAGCCCGTGCCCGGCGAGGAAGGCGTGCGTGCCGCCGGTCGCGACGAGGCCGAAGCCGCGCCGCACCAGTTCGGTCGCGACCTCCAGCAGGCGTTCCTTGTCGGCGTCGCGGACCGACAGGAAGGCCTTGCCGCGGGTGGGTGCTTCGATGCCGGCGGCCTCGTGCGCCCGCGCGAACGCGGCGCCGAAACTGCGCCCGACGCCCATCACCTCGCCGGTGGAGCGCATTTCCGGGCCGAGGATGGGATCGACGTTCTGGAACTTGAGGAACGGGAAGATCGCTTCCTTCACCGACCAGTACGCCGGCACGACCTCGCGCGTGGCGTTCTGCGCGGCCAGGCTGCGCCCGGTCATGCAGCGTGCCGCCACCTTCGCCAGCGGCACGCCGGTGGCCTTGGACACGAACGGCACCGTGCGCGACGCACGCGGGTTCACCTCCAGCACGAACACGGCGTCGCCGCCCTTGCCGTCGGACTGGATCGCGAACTGCGTGTTCATCAGGCCCACCACGCCCAGTTCGCGCGCCATCAGCGTGACCTGGCGGCGCAGTTCGTCCTGCACCGCGGGCGTGAGCGAGTACGGCGGCAGCGCGCAGGACGAATCGCCCGAATGCACGCCGGCCTCCTCGATGTGCTCCATGATGCCGCCGATCAGCACGTTGCCGCCGGCATCGGCGACGACGTCGACGTCCACTTCGCCGGCATGGTCGAGGAAGCGGTCCAGCAGCACCGGCGAGGAGTCGGACACCCGCACCGCCTCGCGGATGTAGCGCGACAGGTCGGCGTCGTCGTGCACGATCTCCATCGCGCGCCCGCCCAGCACATAGCTCGGGCGCACCACCAGCGGATAGCCGATCTCGCGCGCCAGCGCCAGCGCCTCGTCGGCGTTGCGCGCGATGCGGTTGGACGGCTGGCGCAGGCCGAGGCGCTCGATCATCTTCTGGAAGCGCTCGCGGTCCTCGGCCAGGTCGATCGAATCGGGGCTGGTGCCGATGATCGGCGCCCCCGCCGCTTCGAGCGCCCGCGCGAGCTTGAGCGGGGTCTGCCCGCCGTACTGCACGATGACGCCCCTGGGCTGCTCCTTGTCCACGATCTCCAGCACGTCTTCCAGCGTCAGCGGCTCGAAATAGAGGCGGTCGGAAGTGTCGTAGTCGGTCGAGACCGTCTCCGGGTTGCAGTTGACCATGATGGTTTCATAGCCGTCCTCGCGCAGCGCGAGCGCGGCGTGCACGCAGCAGTAGTCGAACTCGATGCCCTGGCCGATGCGGTTGGGCCCGCCGCCGAGCACCATGATCTTGTCGCGCGAGGTGGGTTCGGCCTCGCATTCCTCCTCATAGGTGGAATAGAGGTAGGCGGTGGTGGTCTCGAACTCGCCCGCGCACGAGTCCACCCGCTTGTAGACCGGGCGCACGCCGAAGGCGCGGCGCAGGGCGCGGATCGCCGCCTCGTCGGTGCCGGCGAGATCGGCCAGGCGCGCGTCGGAAAAACCCTTGCGCTTGAGGCGCCGCATGCGGGCGGCGTCGAGCGCGGCAACGCCGCCCGCGCGCACCACCGATTCGATCGCGACCAGTTCCTCGATCTGCGCCAGGAACCAGGGGTCGATGTGGGTCAGCGCGAACACGTCCTCGCGCGACAGGCCGGCGCGGAAGGCGTCGGCGACGTGGAACACGCGGTCGGGGCCGGGCTCGCGCAGTTCGCGCTTGAGCGCGGCCAGCCCTTCCGCCGTCGATGCATCCAGCTTGCCGGGATCGAGCCCGGTGCGGCCGGTCTCAAGGCCACGCAGCGCCTTCTGCAGCGATTCCTGGAACGTGCGCCCGATCGCCATCACCTCGCCCACCGATTTCATCTGGGTGGTGAGGCGCGAATCGGTAGCGGGGAACTTCTCGAACGCGAAACGCGGGATCTTGGTCACCACGTAGTCGATCGCCGGCTCGAACGACGCCGGCGTGCGACCGCCGGTGATCTCGTTCTTCAGCTCGTCCAGCGTGTAGCCGACGGCGAGCTTGGCGGCGACCTTGGCGATCGGGAAGCCGGTCGCCTTGGAGGCGAGCGCCGAGGAACGCGACACGCGCGGGTTCATCTCGATCACCACCACGCGCCCGTCTTCGGCGTTCACGCCGAACTGCACGTTCGAGCCGCCGGTATCCACGCCGATCTTGCGCAGCACCGCGATCGAGGCGTCGCGCAGGCGCTGGTACTCCTTGTCGGTGAGCGTCTGCGCCGGCGCGACCGTGATGGAATCGCCGGTGTGCACGCCCATCGGGTCGAGGTTCTCGATCGAGCAGACGATGATGCAGTTGTCCGCGGTGTCGCGGACCACTTCCATCTCGAACTCCTTCCAGCCGAGCACCGATTCCTCGACCAGCACCTCGTGCACGGGCGAGAGCTCGAGCCCGCGGCGGGCGATTTCCTCGAATTCCTCGCGGTTGTAGGCGATGCCGCCGCCGGTGCCGCCGAGGGTGAAGCTGGGCCGGATGATGGTGGGGAAGCCCACGCGCGCCTGGATGGCGACCGCTTCCTCGTAGCTCTTCGCCACTTCCGCCTTCGGGCATTCCAGCCCGATCTCCTGCATCGCCTGCTTGAACAGCGCGCGGTCCTCGGCCATGCGGATGGCATCGCGCGAGGCGCCGATCAGCTCGACGCCGTACCGTTCGAGCACGCCGTTGTCGGCGAGGTCGAGCGCGCAGTTCAGCGCGGTCTGGCCGCCCATCGTCGGCAACAGCGCGTCCGGCCGCTCGCGCGCGATGATCTTCTCCACCGTACGCCAGTTGATCGGCTCGATGTACACCGCATCCGCCATGTCCGGGTCGGTCATGATGGTGGCGGGATTGGAGTTGACCAGCACGACGCGGAAACCTTCTTCCTTGAGCGCCTTGCAGGCCTGCGCACCGGAATAATCGAACTCGCACGCCTGCCCGATGACGATCGGGCCGGCGCCGATGATCAGGATCGTGCGAAGGTCAGTTCGTTTCGGCACGGGGTCCTTCCTGTGCTGCCGCGCCGCCGGCGGCATCGGCCGGGGCCGGAGCCGGCTGGACCACGCGCAGGCTGCGCACCGTCTCGCGCGGAATCGACAGTTCGAAGCCGCCCGCCGCGGGCGCCAGCTGCAGCGTGAGCGTCGGATTGGTGTACTTGACCAGCGTGCCGCGGCGGACCGTGCCGAGGGTGGTCTCCACCACGATTTCAGCGCCGACCTGGTGCTCGAGCGCGGGGTACTCCACCGCCGTGCCGGCAGCAGCCGGCGCGGTGGCGGGCGCGGCAATCGCCAGCGAGGCAACGGACAGGCCGGCGCACAGCGCCAGCGGGAGGATCCGCCTGGAAAGGATGTGGTTCGTCATGCCGGTTTCGCCGCGGCGACCGCGTGCGCCTCCATCTGCTGGATGAAACGGTCGAACAGGCCGGCCACGTCGTTCGGGCCGGGGCTCGCTTCGGGGTGGCCCTGGAACGCGGACACCGGGGCATCGGTCAGGGCGATGCCCTGGAGGGAACCGTCGAACAGCGAACGGTGGGTGGCCCGCACGTTCGGCGGCAGGGTGGCTTCGTCCACCGCGAAGCCATGGTTCTGGCTGGAAATCATCACCCGGCCGCTGTCGAGGTCGATCACCGGGTGGTTCGCGCCGTGGTGGCCGAACTTCATCTTGAGCGTGCGTGCGCCGACGGCGAGGCCGAGCAGCTGGTGGCCGAGGCAGACGCCGAAGGTCGGCACGCCCGAGGCGATGAACGCCCGCAGGCTGTCGATCGCGTAGTCGCAGGGCTCCGGATCGCCCGGCCCGTTGGACAGCACGATGCCGTCCGGCTTCATCGCCAGCACCTCGCCAGCGGGCGTGCGCGCCGGCACCACGGTGATCTCGCAGCCGCGATCGGCGAGCAGGCGCAGGATGTTGAACTTGGTGCCGTAGTCGCAGGCGACCACGCGAAAACGCGCAGGCGTGCGGCGCGGCGCGTTGCGATCCAGGTCGTGGCTGCCGTCGCGCCACGTGTAGGGTTCGCGCACCGACACGGCCTGGGCGAGGTCGAGCCCGGACAACCCGGGAAAGCCGCGTGCGGCAGCCAGCGCCGCTTCTTCCGACAACGCGCTGCCGGTCATGATGCAGCCGTTCTGGGCACCGCTCCGGCGCAGGATGCGGGTCAGCCGGCGCGTGTCCACTTCGGCGATGCCGACGATGCCGTTGCGCACCAGCCATGCATCGAGGGTCTCCTCGCTGCGCCAGTTGCTGGCGATCGGTGAAAGGTCGCGTACCACCAGGCCCGCGGCGAACGCCCGTGCCGATTCGGCATCGGCTGCGTTGCAGCCGGTGTTGCCGATGTGCGGATAGGTGAAGGTGACGATCTGGCGCGCGTAGGACGGATCGGTCAGGATTTCCTGGTACCCGGTCATCGCGGTGTTGAAGACCACTTCGCCGACGGCCTGCCCCGGCGCGCCAATGGCGGTGCCGCGGAACAGGCTGCCGTCGGCAAGCGCAAGCAGAGCGGGGTTGGTCATGCGTTCGCCCCAGGGGAGGTCGGTGGCGGCCCGGCGATCGGGATGCCGGATGCGGCCGCACCCGCGGGCTCGGCACTGGCCGGTCCGGGATGCGAAGAGGGATCAAGGCGAGCCGGAATACTAGCAGGATGTCGCGCGCGGATCACGCGTCCGCGATGTCGCAGCGCGCGGCGGCGGCACCCGGCGAGCACCGGTGAGGGCGGCCGCAGCATCCTACAATGGGTCCATGGCTTCCGCTCCCGCCAACGCACCCCTGCTGCCACCGCTTGCCGCGTCGATTCCCGCCCCGCTGCTGGATCCGGCACGGCTGGACGGTCCCGCAACCCGCGCCACGACGGCGCCGTTTGCGTTCCTCGTTGCCACCGCGCAACTGCCGCCGGAGGCAGCGGAGCCGCTGCGGCAGGATTTCCCGCGCTACCGCGGCGCGGGATTCTTCCCGTGGGAACCGGCCGACTGCGGACCCGCGCTCAACCGCCTGGTGGCGGAACTTACCGGGGACGAATTCGCCGGCGCCCTCGGCAGGCGGCTCGGCCTGCCCGACCTCGCGCGCCATCCGACGCTGGTGACCCTGTGCCGGTCGATCAACCGTCGCCACGGCACCATCCATACCGACAGCCGCTCCAAGGTGGCGACCGCGCTGGTGTACCTCGAAGCGGACTGGCCCGACGGCGCCGGCGGCTGCCTGCGCTTCCTCCACCGGATCGACGACATCGACGCCTGCGTGGTGCCGGAAATCGCGCCGGTGTACGGCACCGTCGCGGCATTCCTGCGCGCCGACAACTCCTTCCACGGCCACCTGCCGCACGAGGGCGAGCGGCGCGTGGTCCAGGTGGCGTGGCTGACGAGCGAGGAGGAAAAGCGGCGCAAGACGCGGCGTGGGCGCTTCTCGCGCCTGCTCAAGAAACTGCTCGGCGGCCTTGACCGGCGCCTGGGCGCCGGCCGCGGCCGCAATGCCGCACAC
>JAEZQS010000133.1 GCA_023412995.1 Pseudomonadota bacterium | reverse complement strand
GGTCGAGCAGCCGTCGCTGCAGCTGGCGCCGGCGGTGCTGCGCGGTTGCAGGTGCGCCGTGAGCGCGCGCAGCCAGGCCGGCGCTGCCGGATGGTCGAACGATCCGACCAGGCGCGCCTGCAGGCGCCGGCTGGTGGCCGGCAGCAGGCGCTTCAAGGCGGACACGAGACTCCAGCCGACCACCGCCGCAACCACCAGGCCCTGCGCGAGCGCGGCGCCGCTCATGCCAGCATCCGTGCGATCTGGTAGGTGAGGAAGGAGGCGATCCATGCCAGCGCGAACAGATACCCGGCGGCAATCCACACGTTGCGCCAGGAGTTGGTCTCGCGCCGGATCACGGCGAGCGTCGACAGGCACTGCGGCGCGAACACGTACCAGGCGAGCAGCGACAGCGCCGTGGCCAGCGACCACTGCGACGCGATCACCGCGCCAAGCGCGGCATCAGCGCCCTCGCCCGACATCGCGTACACGGTGGCGAGCGAGGACACCGCCACCTCGCGCGCGGCGAGCCCCGGCACCAGCGCGACGCAGATCTGCCAATTGAAGCCGAGCGGCGCGAACACGTACGTCAGCGCATGGCCGAGCCGGCCGGCGAGGCTGTAGTCGATCGCCGGCAGCGTCGCGTCGGGCGGCGGCGCGGGGAAGCTCGACAGGAACCACAGCAGCACGGTCAGGGCGAGGATGATGCCGCCCACCCGGCGCAGGAAGATGCGGGCGCGGTCCCACAGGCCGATGGCGATGTCGCGCGGGTGCGGCAGGCGGTACGCGGGCAGTTCCATCAGCAGCGCATGCTCGCTGCGGTCGCGGCGCAGGTGCTTCATGGCCCACGCGACGCCCAGCGCGCTCGCAATGCCGGCGGCGTACAGCGCGAACAGCACCAGCCCCTGCAGGTTGAACACGCCGGCGACGCGCTCGCGCGGGATGAACGCGGCAATCAGCAACGTATAGACCGGCAGCCGCGCCGAGCAGGTCATCAGCGGCGCGACCAGGATGGTGGCAAGGCGGTCGCGCGGGTCGGCGATGCTGCGCGTGGCCATGATGCCGGGGATGGCGCAGGCGAAGCTCGACAGCAGCGGGATGAAGGAGCGGCCGGTGAGGCCGGCGCGGAACATCAGCCGGTCGAGCAGGAACGCCGCGCGCGGCAGGTAGCCTGTTTCCTCCAGCACGAGGATGAAGAGGAACAGCATCAGGATCTGCGGCAGGAACTCGACCACGGTGCCGAGGCCGGCGAAGATCCCGTCGGCGACGAGGCTCTGCAGCAGCGGCATCGGCGCGAGCAGCCCGCCGACGAGCGCACCGAGCGCGCCGATGCCCTCCCCCACCGCATCCTGCAGCGGCGCGGCCCAGGCGAACACGGCCTGGAAGATGAGGAACATCACGCCCGCAAGGATCACGAGGCCGGCGACCGGGTGCAGCACGAGGCGGTCGATCGCGTCGTCGAGCGCCGAGGTGGCGCGCGGTATGCGGACGGCGGCGGCGAGCAGCGCGCGAACGCGGGCGTGCAGGTCGGCATTGCCGTCGCCTCCCGCGTCTTCGACTGGAGCAGCCGCGGCTGCACTCGCGGGATGCGAATCGAGCTGGTCCACCAGCGCCGCCGCGCCCGCCTGTCGGACGGCGATCGTTTCCACCACCGGCATGCCCAGCTCCCGTTCGAGCGCGGCGCGGTCGATGGCGATGCCGCGGCGTCGCGCCGCATCCATCATGTTGAGTGCCAGCAGCATCGGGCGGCCGAGGCGCTTCAGCTCCAGCACGAAGCGCAGGTGCAGGCGCAGGTTGGTGGCATCGGCCACGCAGACGATGAGGTCGGGCGCGGCCTCGACGGGATGGCGGCCGGCGCAGATGTCGCGGGTGATCGCCTCGTCCGGGCTTGCCGCATCCAGGCTGTAGGCGCCCGGCAGGTCGAGCACCTGCAGCACGCGTCCGCGCGGCGTGGTGAAACGGCCCTCCTTGCGCTCGACCGTCACCCCGGCGTAGTTCGCCACCTTCTGCCGGTTGCCGGTCAGGCGGTTGAACAAGGCGGTCTTGCCGCAGTTCGGATTGCCGACCAGGGCAATGCGCAGCGCCGCGGCCTCGGCAGTCACGCGAGGTCCTCCACCACCAGGCGCACCCGCTCGGCCTCGCTGCGGCGCAGGGCGAACCGCGTGAAGCCGACCTGCACCAGCAGCGGGTCGCCGCCGAACGGCCCGGTCGCCACCACGCGCACCGGCTCGCCGACCACGAAGCCGAGTTCGCCCAAGCGCCTTGCGACGGGATCCGCCGCGCGCTTTTCCTCGACGCCGAGCACGATGGCGGCGTCACCCTTCTTCAGATCGGACAGGCGCACGGGGGATAACGCAAACAAGAATGGTTCGCATTGTAGCCGAGTCGGGGGTGGTGCGCGTGGCCTTAAAAGACTGAACCACGAAGGACACGAAGAACACGAAGAAGGCCTAAGAGGGGAAAGGGCCCGGCTGAGCTGCGTTCGCAGGCAAACGGTATTGCCTCGTGGGAAATCCAGCGCCGCTTGTGTCCCGGCCACACTGTGTCGCCCATGCCCATCATCCCGGCGCACGCCGGGACACAGCGCCTTGCGGGCAGCGCGCGAGAGAGTCACTGGGCCTCGACATGCGCCAGGGCGACAAAGGTTGGCTCCTCCTGCCCGAGCTTTGCCCTTGCCCTTCTTCGTGTTCTTCGTGTTCTTCGTGGTTCAGTGTTTATGCCCGCGCGCGCGGCCGACCCGACAGTACGACACCCGACGCGTTGGGCGACTCGCGCGAGAGTCACTGGGCCCCCGCATTCGCTGGGGCGGCGGTCGTTGAGCTGCACCTCCTCAAGCTTTTTGCCGTTGCCCTTCTTCGTGTCCTTCGTGTTCTACGTGGTTCAATCTTCGCGCGCTCCCCGCCGGCCCGTCGTCCCGGCGAAACCCGGCATCCAGCGTCGCGGCCTCGCCCACGCACGCTTTCTCGCCCAGCTGATGTCGCGCCGCTATCATCGGCGGCTCGCCGGAAAGGAACCCCCGCATGAGCGATGCCGTTCTCGTCACGATTGCTGCTGGCGCCGCCATGGTCACGCTGAACCGGCCGGGCGTGCACAACGCGTTCGACGATGCGCTGGTCGCCGACCTCACCACCGCACTGGAAGACTGTGCACGCGATCCGTCGATCCGCGCCGTCGTCCTGAGCGGCGCGGGGAGTTCGTTCTCCGCCGGCGCCGACCTCCACTGGATGCGCGGGATGGCCCAGGCGAGCGAGGAGGACAACCGCGCCGATTCGCTGCGCCTCGCCCGACTCATGCACACGCTGAATTTCCTGCCCAAGCCCACGCTGGCCCGTGTCAACGGATCGGCTTACGGCGGCGGCGTGGGACTGGTCGCCTGCTGCGACCATGCCATCGGCGTGGAAGGCGCCAAGTTCGCGCTGAGCGAGGTCAAGCTCGGGCTGGTGCCGGCCGTCATTTCGCCGTATGTGATCGCGGCCATCGGCATGCGCCAGGCGCGGCGGTTCTTCGTCAGCGGCGAGGTATTCGACGCCACCACCGCGGGACGCATCGGCTTGCTGCATGAGGTGGTGCCGCCGGACCACCTCGACGCCGCCGTCGACCGCGCCCTGCACTTCCTCGCCAAGGGCGGACCGCTGGCCCAGGCCGAGGCCAAGCGCCTCGCGCTGCGCGTCGGCGGCCTCGATGCGGAAACCGCCGAACGCCTCGACCAGGAGAACGCCGCCCTGATCGCATCCCTGCGCGTCTCCCCCGAAGGCCAGCAAGGCCTCGCCGCGTTCCTCGACAAGCGGGCGCCGGAGTGGGTTGCGGGGTCCTGACATCCGGCTCGCCTGCGTGCATCCGCGTCTGGCGAGCACGCGCTGGTCATCGTGCTCCTGCGACAGCACCTGCTTTTCGTAGGAGCGCTGCAAGCGCGGCCGCCGGGTGGCGGGTCGCGACGCCAATCGGTGCGTTTCGTCGCGTGTGCGGATTCGCGGTCGCGGCTGCGCCGCTCCCACGAAAAGCTCTTGCTGCCGTAGGAGCGCTGCAAGCGCGACCGCGGGGTGGCCGGTCGCGACGCCAATACGATGCGTTCGTCGCGTGGGCGGTTTCGCGGGCGCGGCTGCGCCGCTCCTACAGCGACCCGATCTCGGGCAAAAACGGCGCGTAGCGCTTCCATCGATCGATGGAGCGGGTGTGGATGGGCTGGCGGGCCTGCCAAGCGCTGGCGGTGCTGATGACGGTCGTTGCCGGTGACTCGTCCGTCGCCGCCTCCGTCATCCCGAGCCATCCGGCGAGTTCGCGGGTGACGGTGTCCGGGTCCTGCACCAGCTCCTCGTAGTGCACCTCGCGGATGGCGTCGGGATGGCGGCGGCGGGCGGCGGCCATCAGTTTGTCGCAGCCGTCGGCGACGGCGCGGATGTCGGCGAGGTCGTAGGCGAAAGCGAACTCCGGCCCGGCGAAATGCTGCATCCAGATCGACAGGGCCGTGTCGCGCCGCCCGCGCCGGCAATGGACGATGCGCGCCTGCGGGAACATCGCGCGGATCAGGTCGACGTGCTGGAAATTGAGTGGATGCTTGTCGAGCACCCAGCGCGCGCCGGTGTCGTCCTGGCGCAGGTGGCGGCGCGTTTCCTCCGACAGCCTGGCGAGCACGGCAGCCGGTCGTGGCGCGCGTGCCAGCGCCTGCGCGGCCGCGGCGATCCACGGCGTCTCGCCACGCTCGCACACGCACGCATGGCGCGCGAGGCGGGTCGCCAGCAGGGTGGTGCCGGAACGCGGCAGGCCGACGAGGAACAGCGGGATGACATCGTCGCCTGCGTCCACGGCAGGCAGCGC
>JAEZQS010000066.1 GCA_023412995.1 Pseudomonadota bacterium | reverse complement strand
TTGGGCAGCCGTGCGTGCCGGGGCCGCCGGCCGGATGATGGGCGTGACCCGGCGCGGGGGTGTCGGCGGTGCGGCCGCGGCGGGTGCCGCTGTCGCCGCCGGTGCCTCCGCGGCTGCCCGGATCGGTGTCACGACCGCTTCGCTGGCTGCCGGGTCGCCGGCGAGGCGGTTCAGCAGGTTGCCGAAATCGGCGGCGACCACCGGCAGGCGCAGCGTAGGCTGGTCGCCGTAGGCATCGGGGGAAATCGTGAGTGCCACCACCTGGCGGCCGGCGGAAACGGCCTTGAGCCAGTCCATGTGGCCGTAGACCGAGTCGGCGTCCACCAGCAGCAGGTCCGCGCTGGCGTGGTCGGCCACGCGCCAGCGCGTGGCCAGCCGTGGCCGCTGGTCTTCGAGCGCCGCCTGCAGGGCGGCAACCACGTCGGCGGAAACGCCGACCATGCACAGCGTACGAGACTTGGGTGCGTTCAAGGACCTTCCCCCGGATTGGCGAGCGATACGCAGGAAGCAAGGACCGTGCCTACCTGAACGGCGCCGAACCTGCGGCAATCCGTCACACCGGGGCGGGTGGGGCGGAAGGAATCTGACGCCGGTTGTCAGGCTTGGACGGGCGCATCGGCCGTGGCGCGTTCGCGCTGCTGCATCGCCCACAGCCGCGCGTAATGCTCGCCGGCGGCGAGCAGCTGCTCGTGCGTGCCGCGCTCGACGATGCGCCCGTGTTCCAGGACGAGGATCTGGTCGGCCCCGACGATGGTGGACAGGCGGTGCGCGATCACCAGCGTGGTGCGGCCGCGGGCAATGGCGGCGAGTTCGCCCTGGATGATCTTCTCGGTGCGCGTGTCCAGCGCACTGGTCGCCTCGTCGAACACGAGGATCGCCGGGTTCTTCAGCACGGTGCGGGCAATCGCCACCCGCTGCTTCTCGCCACCGGAGAGCTTCAGGCCGCGCTCGCCGACGCCGGTCTCGTAGCCCTGCGGCAGGGACTCGATGAAGCCGTGGATGTGCGCGGCGCGCGCCGCCGCGACCACCTCCTCGCGGGTGGCGTCCGGGCGCCCGTAGGCGATGTTGTAGTAGATCGTGTCGTTGAAGAGGACGGTGTCCTGCGGAACGATGCCGATCGCCGCGCGCAGGCTGGCCTGGGTCACCTCGCGGATGTCCTGGCCGTCGATGGTGATGCGCCCCCCGCTGGTGTCGTAGAAGCGGAACAGCAGGCGCGCCAGGGTCGACTTGCCGGCGCCAGTGGTGCCGACCACCGCCACGGTGTGGCCGGCGGGAATGTGGAAATCGACATCCGAGAGGATCGGGCGCGCCGGGTCGTAGTGGAAATCGACGTGTTCGAAGCGCACGTCGCCGCCGCTGGCGTGCAGGGGTGGTGCGCCCGGCGCATCCGCCACCTCGCGTGACTCGCCCATCAGTTCGAACAGGCGCTCGATGTTGGTGAGCGCCTGCTTCACCTCGCGGTACACCATGCCAAGGTAGTTGAGCGGGATCGAGAGCTGGATCAGGAACGCGTTCACCAGCACGAAATCGCCCAGGCTCATGTTGCCCGCGACGACCCCGCTGGCCGCGCGCCACAGGAGCGCGGTGAGGCCGAGGGCGACGATGGTCGCCTGGCCGGTGTTGAGCACCGCCAGCGTCTTGAGGCTCTTGACCGTCGCCTCCTCGTAGTGGACCAGGGCGGCGTCGTAGCGGCCGAACTCGTGCCGCTCGTTGCCGAAGTACTTCACCGTCTCGTAATTGAGCAGCGAGTCCACCGCGCGCGCATTCGCTTCGGTATCGGCCTGGTTGGCGGCGCGGTAGTAGCGCATGCGCCACTCGGTCACCGAGAAGGTGAAGGCGACGTAGGCGGCGATCGTCGCCAGGGTGATCGCCGTGAAGGTCCAGTCGAAGCGCGCGATCAGGATGCCGCACACGAGCGCGACCTCCAGCAGCGTCGGCAGGATGGTGTATATGGTCCAGTCGAGCAGGTCCGAGGTCGCGCCCATGCCGCGCTCGACGTCGCGCGCGACGCCACCGGTGCGCCGGTCGAGGTGGAAGCGCAGGCTGAGCGCGTGCAGGTGCTCGAACACGCGCAGGGTGATGTTGCGGGAGGTGCGCGCCAGCACGCGCGCGAAGACGATCTGGCGCAGCTCCTGGAACAGCGAGGTGGAAAGGCGCAGTGCGCCATAGGCGAGCAGCAGCACCAGCGGGATCAGGAGCGGCCGCGGGGCGAGATCGAGTTCGTCGATCAGCCCCTTCATCACCAGCGGCACGCCGACATTGGCGAGCTTGGCGGCGACCAGGCAGACCAGGGCGACACCGACGCGCCAGCGATAGCGCCAGACCTCCGGCCACAAACGCCGGATCACGTCCCAGGTGCTGGCGGGAGAAGCGGGCATGCGGAGGGACCGGAAGCGGCGGAGTCACCCAGATGGGGTCTGGCTCGGTGGTCGCAATGTGCCTTGGGAAGCGAGGATCGCAAAAGCCTGAAACACAGGGCACACAGAGCACACAGAGAAAGCGGAAGCAGAGGATTGGGAAGTCAGAAAGCCTTCGGGCCTGAACCGGTGCCGGGGGAAACCTCCCGTGCGGATCGTCAGATCCGCGATCCAGCGCATGCGATGCGGGGCCCGCCCATCATGGATGCCCCGTCAGCCTGCGGGAGGACGTGTGCATCTCTCGGTATGCTCGGTGTGCTCGGTGTTTCAGTCTTGGCTTTCCGGCATGTCGTCGCGCCCGCTGCGGGCGGGGTCGGCCTGCGCGGCGAGGTCGATGGCGTAGGTGTCGGTGCCGTCGGGGTTGGCATGGCGTTCGGTGATGCCGCGCAGTCCTGCTGCCCGGGCGAGGGCGAGCTTGCCGGGTGCGCTGGTGAAGAGCACGGGACCTCGGGTGCGGACCGGAACGAAGTGCCAGTTGCGCCCGGCGCCGTCGCGCGCGCGGGTCAGGTGGCGCCGCGCCTTGACCCAGTCGATCAGCACGTCCCGGTTGGCGTCCGGCGCCGACAGCACGATCTCGCTGCCTTCGAGGCCGAAATGGCCGCCGCCGCCGGCGCGGTAGTTGTTGGTGACGACGATGAAGGCCTGCTCCGGTTGCACCGGGGCGCCGTGGTACTGGAGTGCCGAGATGCGCTGGCCTTGTGGCCGCGTCACGTCGATGGCGTAGGTCAGGCCGCCCTGGATCACGTCGAAGTTGTAGCCCGGCACCTTGCGGTTGATGAGTTCCTGCGGCTCGCTGCGCGTGGGGTCGATGCGGTTGAATCGGCGGGCGGACTGCTCGAGCCAGCCCTTCAGCACCGCGCCGTCGATCTTCACCGCGGCGAGGGTGTTGGGGTAGAGGTAGAGGTCGGCCGCGTCGTGGATCGCCAGTGGGCCGGGCTCGATGTCGGTGTAGTCGCCGGGGCCGCCGAAACCGGTCTTGAACGGCGCGGCGGCCGACAGCACCGGGATATGCGCCAGCGCGGGCAGGTTGGCGGCGATGTAGCGCACCGCGTAGTCGCGCTGCGCGCTGTTGACCGGTTGCAGCGCGCTGACGTCGCCCAGTTCGGTGAAGAAGCTCGCCATGGCGAAGTCGCTGTCGCCGATGGGCGTGGAAACGTAGGCGATGGTCGCCTCGTGCACCGGTTCCACCAGCGCCGCGATGGCGGGATCGGGCGCGACGGAGCGGCCGTCCGAGCGCTGGATGTCGCGCACCTCCGCATGGGTCGCGGCCGGATCGATGTGCCAGCGGCCTGCATCGCGCACCAGTGCCAGATCGATCACGCCGAGGCTCTTGCCCCAGTAGTTGGCCATCACCGCCGGCTTGCCGTGCACGAAGCCGCGCTGGTTGTCCACGCCCGGCATGGCGGCGTAGCGCGACTTCGCGTTGTGCGGATCGGGGAACGCCGCGTGCGAGTGGCCGAGCAGCAGCACGTCGATGCCGGGCACCTGCGCGAGGTACCAGTTGGCGTTTTCCATCAGGTCGGCATGCGGCGAGGCGTCGAGGCCGCCATGCGAGATCGCGATGACGAGGTCGACTCCCTGCGCGCGCAGCTCCGGCACCACGGCGCGTGCGGTCTCGACCACGTCCCTGGCGTAAACGCGGCCGTCGAGGTTGCGCCTGTCCCACGACATGATGGTCGGCGGGGTAAAGCCCACGATCCCGATGCGCAGGGGCACGTTCCGTTCGCTGCCATCGGCGTCGCGCACGAGCAGCGTGCGATCCAGCACTGCGTAGGGCGGATACACCGGGCGGTCGTCCAGCACGCCGAAGACATTGGAGAGCACCAGCGGGAAGTGCGGCCCGGAGCAGGCGGTCGGCGACACGCCCGCGACCGTTATCGGTTGTCCGGTCACTTGGGCGAGGAACGGCAGGCCGTAGTTGAATTCGTGGTTGCCGATGGTTCCGCCGTCGTAAGCGAGCGCATCCATCGCGCGGTACATCGCCAGTTCCTCGCCGCAGCCGACCGGATGCACCTGTGCCTGGTAGTCGGCCAGCGCGGTGCCCTGGATGGTGTCGCCCGCATCGAACAGCAACGTGTTGGGGAACTCCGCGCGTGCTTCGCGCACCAGCGTGGCGGTGCGCTCGAAACCGATCACGGGATCGGCGGCGAGCCGGTAATAGTCGTAGGAGAGGATGGCCGAATGGATGTCGGTCGTTTCGAGGATGGCCAGCTGCGCGCGCGTGCCGTCGGCGATGGCCGCATGCCGCGGAGCCATCGAGCAGGCGGCGAGACTGGCGAGGCAGGCGGAAACGAGCAAAAGGATTGCGGATCGGGCGTGCATGGGTGCCGGTCGCGACAGGGACGCTGCCACCTTAGCAGCAGCCCCGGGCTCCGGCGTGGCCGCGCGGGCGGGATGGCGGCGGCGCATGCTGCGCCGAGGGTCCGGTAAACTGTCGGTCCACGTCCCGCGCCTGCCGTCGCCATGCCCGTCCGCACCCGCTTCGCCCCCAGTCCCACCGGCTACCTGCACATCGGCGGGGCGAGAACGGCGCTCTACTGCTGGCTGGAAGCGCGGCGGCGGGGCGGCGAATTCATCCTGCGGGTGGAGGACACCGACCGCGAGCGCTCCACCGATCCGGCGGTGCAGGCGATCCTCGACGGCATGGCGTGGCTCGGGCTCGATGCGGACGAGGGACCGTTCTACCAGACCCTGCGCATGGACCGGTACCGCCAGGTGGCGGAGGACCTGCTGAAGGCCGGCAAGGCGTACTACGCCTACGAGTCGAAGGACAAACTGGACGCCATGCGCGCCGAAGCGATGGCGCGCGGCGGCAAGCCGCGCTACGACGGCAGCGCGCGTGATGCGAACCTGCCATTCCGCGAGGATCCCAACCGCGTGCTGCGCTTCCGCAGCCCGCAGTCCGGCAGTGTCGTGTTCGAAGACCGCGTGAAGGGCCGCATCGAGTGGGCCAACGAGGAACTGGACGACCTCGTGCTGATCCGGCCGGACGGCTTCCCCACCTACAACTTCGCGGTGGTGGTCGACGACATCGACATGCGCATCACCGAGGTGATCCGCGGCGACGACCACGTCAACAACACGCCGCGCCAGGTCAACATCTACCACGCGCTCGGCGCGGCGGTGCCGGAGTTCGCGCACCTGCCGATGATCCTCGGCCCCGACGGCCAGAAGCTCAGCAAGCGCCACGGTGCGGTGAGCGTGATGCAATACCGCGACGACGGCTTCCTGCCGCACGCGCTGCTCAATTACCTGGTGCGCCTGGGCTGGTCGCACGGCGACCAGGAGATCTTCTCGCGCGAGGAGATGATCGCGCTGTTCGACGTCGCCGACGTCAACACGTCCGCCGCCCGGTTCGACCTCGAGAAGCTCTCGTGGCTCAACCAGCAGTACCTCAAGGCCGACGACCCGCTGGAGATCGCACCGGCGCTGGAATGGCAGCTGCGTGCGGGCGGCATCGACCCCGCCACCGGTCCGGACCCGGTCGACGTGGTCGTCGCCCTGCGCGAACGGGTCCACACGCTGAAGGAAATGGCGGAAAAGGCACGCATCTGGTACGGGCCGCTGCAGTCATACGACGACGCCGCGGTCGCGAAGCACCTGCGCACGGCGACCGCGCGGCCCGCGCTGGAGGCCGCGCACGCGCAGCTTGCCGGGCTTGGCGAGTGGTCGGTCGAAAACGTGCACGCGGCCATCGAGGCAGCGGCGACATCCATCGGCCAGGGCATGGGCAAGGTCGCGCAGCCGTTGCGCGTGGCGCTCACGGGCACGCAGGTGTCGCCTTCGATCGACCACACCACCTTCCTCGCCGGGCGCGACGAGGCGCTGCGCCGCATCGAGGCGGCGCTGGCGCGCACGGGGTGAACGACGATGGCACTGGAATGCAGCCTCGGCGCACTCACCGGCCTTGACGGCGCGGACCCCGATGCCGTGCAGGCGCTGCTGCAAGCGTGCACCGCGGCATTGCTCGATCCCCTGCTGTGGCAATGGGTCGCCGGCATCACGCTGGTCAGCGCGATCGTGGGCGCCATCATCGGCCATGCGAAGGGGCGCTGGCTGGCCGGACTGCTGTGGGGCGTGGTGCTGGGGCCGATCGGATGGCTGGTGATCGCGCTGTCGAAGGGACACTACGTCGAGTGCCCGGAATGCAGCCGCCACAACGTGCCTGCCGCGAAGGCCTGCCGGCACTGCGGCGTCAACCTGCGGGCGGCCGCCCTGCGTTCGGAGCGTGCGCGGCTCAAGGCAGTCGACCGCGGGCGGGGCTGGTGATGGCTGCCGCCCACGCGGCGCACCACCATGCGCACGACGCCGAGGCGTTCGTTGCCGCCGTGGCCGCGGCATGCGAGGAGCGCGGACTGCGCCTGACGCCGCTGCGCCTGCGCGTGCTGGAACTGATCGCAGCCGAAGAGAAGCCGGTCAAGGCCTACGACCTGCTGGACCAGCTGAAGGACGAGCACGGCGCGGCCGCACCGCCGACCATCTATCGCGCGCTCGACTTCCTGCTCGAACACCGCTTCATCCACAAGCTGGCATCGATCAACGCGTTCGTCGGCTGCCACCACCCGAGCGAGGCGCACCAGGTGCCGTTCCTCATCTGCGACGTGTGCGCCTCGGCCACCGAACTGTGCGACGAGCGCGTCTCGCGCCTGCTCGGCGACCAGGCGCGCCAGCTCGGATTCGAGCCGCGCGCGCAGACGCTCGAAATGCACGGCG
>JAEZQS010000278.1 GCA_023412995.1 Pseudomonadota bacterium | reverse complement strand
CGCTCGCACTGCTTGCCTGCAGCGTGGCCGGGATCGCGTGGCTGCCGGAGCTGCTGCAGCCGGCGGCGCGCGCGCCTGCCATGCTTGCGGCGGCAGTGCTGGTCGCCTTGGCCGGCTGGATCGACGACCACGGCGGCCTCGACGCGCGCTGGCGCCTGCTCGCCCACCTGGCCGCGGCCGCCCTGCTGCTGGTTGCTGGCCCCGGTGCGCCCCTGCTGGAACCGCTTCCCACGGCCGCTGCGCTGGCACTCGGGCTGCTTCTGGCCGTCGCAGTCGCCTGGTCCATCAACCTGCACAACTTCATGGACGGGATCGACGGCCTGCTCGCGGCGCAGGCGCTGTTCGTGCTCGGCGGGCTCGCGTGGCTGCTGCACCGGACGGGCACCGCACCCGGCACCGCCGCGTGGACCGCCGCGTTCGCCGCCGCCGCAGCCGGGTTCCTGCCCTTCAACTTCCCGCGCGCGCGCATCTTCATGGGCGACGTCGGCAGTGGCGTGCTCGGCCTGCTGGTCGCGGTGGCCCTCCTGTGGCAGTTCGCGGCGCCGGGAATCGCAGCGGCAAGCGGGCTGGTGCTGTGTTCGGCGTTCGTCACCGACGCCACCTGCACGCTGCTCTCGCGCATGCTGCGGGGCCGCCGTTGGTATAGTGCGCATCGCGAACACCTGTACCAGTGGCTGGTCCGCTGCGGGTGGTCGCACGCGCGCGTGGTCGCGCTTTACGGCGGCTGGAACCTGCTCGTCGTGCTGCCCCTGGTGACCTGGATGAACCGCGCCCCGATGCTTGCCGACAACGCCACGCCGCCCGCCGGGGCCGGTGCGCTCGCACTGGCCTACGGCCTTGCCGCCGCGGGCTGGTGGGGTGGCAAGCGCTGGTGCATGGCCCGCGTGCGGCGGGAGCGCCATGCGCTTGCGTAACGCCATTGCCGGCATCCATCCGCGCCTGGCGGTCGTCGTGCACGACATGCTCATGGTGTGGGTGGCCTGGACCGCGATCAGCATGCTGCGCTGGTCGCTGGCACCCAATCCCTCGCCGGTATCGCTGTTCGGCATCGAGGCGTGGCTGGTGCTGGCGGCGCAGGGATTGATCTTCTGGTGGACCGGCCTCTACCGCGGCCTGTGGCGCTTCGCCAGCCTGCCCGACATCTGGAACATCTTCCGCGCCTGCGTGCTGGGCGCGCTCGCGGTCGCCATCACGCTGTTCCTCTACAACCGCCTGGTGACCGTGCCGCGCACGGTGCTCGCGGTCTACCCGCTGGTGCTTTCGCTGCTGCTTGGCGGGCCGCGCCTGCTGTACCGCTACTGGAAGGACAGCCGCCTCGATTTCGCGCGCGCGCGCAGCGAACGCATCCTCGTGCTCGGCGCCGGCAAGGCCGGCGAGGCGCTGGTGCGCGACCTCAAGCGCGAGAACCGCTACGCGCCGGTCGGCTTCCTCGACGACGACACCCAGCTGCGCGGAGCGCGCCTGCACGGCATCCCGGTGCTGGGAACGCTCGACCAGCTGCCGCAGATTGCGCGCCGTACCGCGGCCGAGATGCTCGTCATCGCCATGCCCTCCGCCGACAAGGCGCAGATGCGCCGCGCGGTCGACCTGTGCGAGCAGTGCAACCTGCCGTTCCGCACCGTGCCGCGGCTGGAAGACGTCGTCGCCGGCCGCTCCAGCTTCAACGAGCTCAAGGAAGTGGCCATCGAGGACCTGCTCGGACGCGAGCAGGTGCGCCTGGACTGGACCTCGATCCGCATGCGCCTCGCGGGGCGCCGCGTGCTCGTCACCGGCGGTGGCGGCTCCATTGGCGCGGAACTGTGCCGGCAGGTGGCGCGCCTGGGCGCCGAATCGCTGACGGTGCTGGAATCGTGCGAGTTCAACCTCTACTCGATCGAGCAGGAGCTGCGGCGCGACTATCCCGACCTCCTGTTCAGCGCCTGGCTCGGGGATTGCGGCGATGCCGCCACCTGCAGGCAGCTGTTTGCCCGCGCGCGCCCCGAAATCGTCTTCCATGCCGCCGCCTACAAGCACGTGCCGCTGCTGCAGGGCCAGGTGCGCGAGGCGTTCCGCAACAACGTGCTCGGCACCCAGGTAGTGGCCGAAGCCGCCGACCGCAATGGCGCCGAGAGCTTCGTGCTGATCTCCACCGACAAGGCGGTCAATCCAACCAGCGTGATGGGCGCCTGCAAGCGGGTGGCGGAGCTGTTCTGCCAGAACTTCGCCCAGCAGTCGAAGACGCGCTTCATGACCGTGCGCTTCGGCAACGTGCTCGATTCGGCCGGATCGGTGGTGCCGCTGTTCCGCGAGCAGATCCGCAACGGCGGCCCGGTCACCGTGACGCATCCGGAAATCACCCGCTATTTCATGACCATCCCGGAAGCCTGCCAGCTGATCCTGCAGGCGGCGGTCCTGGGACAGGGCGGCGAGATCTTCGCCCTCGACATGGGCGAGCCGGTGAAGATCCGCGACCTGGCCGAACAGATGATCCGCCTCGCCGGCAAGCATGAAGGCGAGGACATCGCGATCATCTACACCGGCCTGCGCCCGGGCGAGAAGCTGTTCGAGGAACTCTTCCACCCGCAGGAACAGTACGGCGAGACGGCGCACGCGAAGATCTTCCTCGCCCAGCCGCGCGGCATGTCATGGAGCCTGCTCACCACCCAGCTGCGCCAGGGCGCGCTGGCCGTGCAGGACTTCGACGAGGACATGCTGCGCAGAATCCTCGAACAGCTGCTGCCGGAGTTCGCCGCGGCGCCCGCCGCGCCGGGCGTGGTGGTGGACATCGGATCCCGACTCAACAAGGACACGGCATGAGCCCACGTTTGCGCAAGGTCGTCTTTCCCGTCGCCGGACTCGGCACGCGCTTCCTGCCCGCCACCAAGGTGGTGGCCAAGGAAATGCTGCCGGTGCTGGACAAGCCGCTGATCCAGTACGCCGTGGACGAGGCGGTCGATGCAGGCGCCGACACGCTCATCTTCGTCACCAACCGCTACAAGCACGCCATCGCCGACTACTTCGACAAGGCGCATGAGCTGGAGAGCAAGCTCGCGCAGTCGGGCAAGGAGGCGTTGCTGGCGACCGTCCAGGGCACCCTGCCGGCCCACGTGCGCTGCGTCTTCGTCACCCAGCCCGAAGCGCTTGGGCTCGGGCACGCCGTGCTCTGCGCGCGTCCGGCCATCGGCGACGAGCCCTTCGGCGTGGTGCTGCCGGACGACCTGATCCGCAACGGCAGCGCCGACCGGCCGGCACCCGGCGCGCTGCGCCAGATGGCCGAGCTGGCGCAGGCCGAACACGCCGGCGTGATCGCGGTGGAGGAAGTCCCGCGCGAACAGACCGATCGCTACGGCATCGTCGATGCCACGCCGGTGTCCGAGCGCGCCGCCCGGGTCCGGATGGTGGTGGAGAAGCCCAGGCCCGCCGATGCGCCGACCAACCTCGCCATCGTCGGCCGCTACGTGCTGCCGTCGCGCATCCTCGACCTGCTCGAATCCACCCGCCCGGGCGCCGGCGGCGAGATCCAGCTGACCGATGCGATCGAGGCGCTGCTGGCCGAACAGCCGGTGCTCGCCTATCGCTTCCAGGGCACGCGCTACGACTGCGGCAACAAGCTCGGCATGGTGCGCGCGACGCTCGCGATGGCTCTGCAGGACCCCGAGCTGGCAGCGCCGACGAGGGCGCTGTTCGCCGAACTGGAAGGCCAGCCGGCCACGTGAGCGGGCAGGGCATGGGCACGGACGGGATGCCGGCGCGGGAGCCGCCGGACCTCAGCTACATCCTCAACCACCTCGGCGAGGACCGCGAGCGCTGGCATGGCGCGGTCGCCCCGCCGATCGTGCAGTCGTCCATCTTCGCCTTCCGCGACGTCGACGCGATGCGCGCCGGCTTCCGCGACGAATTCGGCCAGCACGTCTACACCCGCGGCAACAATCCCACGGTGGAGGTCCTGCGGCGCAAGCTGGCGGCGCTGGAAGGCGCCGAGGACTGCCTGGTATTCGGCAGCGGCGCGGCGGCGATGGCCGCCGGCGTGGTTGCCAGCCTCGCCGGCGGCGACCATGCGGTGTGCGTCGCGCGGCCGTACAGCTGGACGCGTGCGGTGCTGAAGGACCTGCTCGGGCGCTTCGGTGTCGCCACCACCTTCGTCGACGGCACCGACACGGATGCGATCGCGGCCGCGCTGCAGCCGGCGACGCGCCTCATCGTGCTGGAAAGCCCCAACTCGATGACCTTCGAGCAGCAGGACCTCGCTGCCGTCGCGGCGCTGGCCCGTCCGCGCGGCATCCGCACCCTGTGCGACAACAGCCATGCGACGCCCCTCAACCAGTCGCCGCTCGCGCTCGGCATCGACCTCGTCGCGCACTCCGCCACCAAGTACCTCAATGGCCACAGCGACGTGGTCGCCGGGGCGCTGTGCGGCAGCACGGCACTGTTGCGCGAGGTGTTCCGCGGCCCGTTCATGATGCTCGGCGCCATCCTGTCGCCACACGATGCCTGGCTGGTGATCCGGGGCCTGCGCACGCTGCCGCTGCGCATGGAGCGCATCGCCGGCAGCACGCGAACCGTCATCGCGTGGCTCGAAGGCCATCCGCGCGTGCGGCGGGTGTTCTCGCCGCATGCGAGCGACAACCCGCAGCTCGC
The DNA here is from genome assembly GCA_023412995.1 of Pseudomonadota bacterium. Taxonomy (GTDB): domain Bacteria; phylum Pseudomonadota; class Gammaproteobacteria; order Xanthomonadales; family Rhodanobacteraceae; genus Dokdonella_A. The sequence goes on along the minus strand of JAEZQS010000278.1, from coordinate 1,169 downwards.
GCTGACCGCACGCCAGCTGCGTGGCACCAGCGGCCTGGTGACCGTGCAGCTGGTGGCGGACGACACCGCGGCGGTGGAGCGCTTCTGCAATGCCCTGCAGCGCTTCCTCCTCACCGTCTCCTGGGGCGGCTACGAGTCGCTCGCGTTCCCGGTCTGCGCGGTGCATCCGGCGGGAGCGCCGCTGCATCCGCCCGGCGTGGCCGGGCTCGACCTGGTGCGCCTGTCGATCGGGCTGGAAGATCCGGCCGTGCTGGTTGCCGACCTCGCGCAGGCCCTGCAACGGATGTAGGCGACCTGGCGCTCAGCCGCCTGCCAGCAGGTGCAGGCCGGCGACCGTGCCGCCGATCCCGAGCAACACCAGCACCAGCGCCACCAGGTCGAGCAGGCGGCCAATGCGCATCGCTTCGTCGCCGTGGCGGATGCGCGTATCGCGCAGCACGCGCACGCCAGCGGGCGGCCAGCGCATCCCGGCGCCCACGCGTCGCGCCTGGCGCGCGGCATGGCCGGCAAGGAGCAGCACGCACACGCCGCTGGCAGTCGCGGTCACCGCGCCCCAGCGGCGCAGCGTCGCCACCAGCTCCCACGGCTCGGCGGTGGCGGCGAGGCGCAGCAGCCAGAAGCGGAATGCCAGCACCACGGCCACGGCGAGCAGCGTGGCGACGACCAGCACCACCACGGTCAGCCGGCGCAGGGCCGGGTCGGCGCGTTCGATCCCGCTCTCCATCCATCTTCCTTCTGGCCCGGCAGGGACTATAGCGAAGGCCACGCGGCGCGCCGGTGCCGCCCGTCGCCCCGACGGCGCGCCAGTCGTCGCTGCTATGCTGGCGCGATGATGCGCCTGCCGCTCCTGCTCTCCCTCCTGCTGCTCGGCGGCTGCACTGCCCTGCAGCCCGCACGGGCACCGCTGCCCGCCGCGTCGAGCGACGTCCCGCCCGCGGGCGAATACGACAACCATGCGCAGGTCTGGGCCGCCGGTGGGGAGGGCGGCGCGCTGCCGCCGCCCCACGTCAGCGTCGTGATCGAACCGGTGGGCGATGACGCCTGGTCGCTCTGGCACATCCGCCTGGACGGCCAGGTGCCCATGCAGGCCACCTGGGCCATGCAGCGCCGCGATGCGGGCAGTGGCGCCGTGCTGCTGCCGCATCGCGCCAGCGTCGCGTCCCCGGCAC
>JAEZQS010000250.1 GCA_023412995.1 Pseudomonadota bacterium | reverse complement strand
GCCCCGTCCCGACCTGCGGTCGCCTGGCTCGCGCGCCGTTCCGCGCGCCGCGACGGCGCCGCGGCACGGGCTGGCACGGGTGCTGTCGAAGGCGGGCATCGCCTCGCGGACGCAGGCGGCGGCGCTGGTCGCTGCCGGACGTGTCACGCTCAACGGCCACGTCGAGCAGGATCCCGAACGGCGGGTCGACGCGACACGCGACCGCATCACGCTGGACGGCGCCGCCATCGATGCGCGTGAACGGGTGTACCTCCTGCTCAACAAGCCGCGCGGGCTGGTGACCACGGCGGCGGACGAGCGGGGCCGCGACACCGTCTACACGCGGCTCGCCCATGCGGGCCTGCCGTGGCTGGCGCCGGTCGGGCGGCTGGACAAGGCCAGCGAGGGCCTGCTCCTCTTCAGCAACGACACGGCCTGGGCGGCGCACGTCACGGCGCCGGCGTCGCACCTGGAAAAGGTGTACCACGTGCAGGTCGAGGGCCTTCCCGACGAGGCGCTGCTGGCGGCGTTGCGGGCCGACGTCGTCGAGGGCGGCGAACGGCTGGCTTTCAAGGCGGTGCGGGAGCTTCGCCGCGGCGCGCGCAACGCGTGGCTGGAAATCCACCTCGACCAAGGCCGCAACCGGCACATCCGCCGGGCACTCGGCGTGCTCGGGGTGGGGGTGCAGCGCCTGGTGCGCATCGCGATCGGGCCGCTGGCGCTCGGCACCCTGCCGCGCGGCGCGTGGCGCCACCTCACGCCGGCGGAAGTCGCGCAACTGGCGCCCGCAGCCGTCTCCTTCAGGCCACCACGCCCAGGCGCCGGCCCACCGCGATGAAGGCGTCCACCGCGCGGTCGATCTGCGCCCGCTTGTGGGCGGCGCTCATCTGGGTGCGGATGCGCGCCTGGCCCTGCGGCACCACCGGATAGAAGAAGCCAATGGCATAGATGCCCTCGTCCATCAGCCCGCGGGCGAACGCCTGCGCCAGCCTGGCATCGTGCAGCATCACCGGCACGATCGGATGCGAGCCCGGGCGCAGCTCGAATCCCGCCGCGGTCATCCGCTCGCGGAAGTGGCGCGCGTTGTCGTTCAGCCGCTCGCGCAGTTCGCCGCCGCCCGAGAGCATCTCGAACACCTTGAGCGACGCGGCCACCAGCGGCGGCGGCAGGGTGTTGGAGAAAAGATACGGGCGCGAGCGCTGGCGCAGCAGGTCGATGATGGGCTGGCGCCCGGTGGTGAAGCCGCCGGAGCCGCCGCCCAGCGCCTTGCCGAGGGTGGAGGTGAAGATGTCGACCTCGTCCATCACGCCGTGCAGCTCGGCCGAGCCGCGCCCGCTGGGGCCGACGAAGCCGGTCGCGTGCGAGTCGTCCACCATCAGCAGCGCGCCGTACTTCTTCTTGAGGGCGACGATCTCATCCAGCTTCGCCACGTACCCGTCCATCGAGAAGACGCCATCGGTGGCGATCAGGCGCGTGCGCCGGTCCTGCGTCTCGGCAAGGTGGCGCTCCAGTTCCGCCATGTCGCTGTTGGCGTAGCGGCGGCGCTCGGCCTTGCACAGGCGGATGCCGTCGATGATGGAGGCGTGGTTCAGCGCATCGGAAATGACCACGTCCTCGTCCGACAGGATCGTCTCGAACAGGCCGCCGTTGGCATCGAAGCAGCTGGTGTAGAGGATGGCGTCGTCGGTGCCGAAGTAGCGCGCGATCGCCGCTTCCAGCTGCTTGTGAATGTCCTGGGTGCCGCAGATGAAGCGCACGCTGGCGAGGCCGAAGCCGTGCGTGTCGAGCGCTTCCTTGGCGGCGGCGATGAGCGCGGGATGGTCGGCCAGGCCGAGGTAGTTGTTGGCGCAGAAGTTCAGCACCTCGCGCCCGTCGGCAGTACGGATCTGCGCCGACTGCGGCGTGGTGATGATGCGTTCGTCCTTGTAGAGCCCCTGTTCGCGGATGGCGGCGAGCTCGGTGCCGAGGCGGGCGGTCAGGTCCATGGGCAGGGGCAGGTGCGAGGGAGGGACTGCCATTGTCGGCGATCGGGCGCGCGCTGCAAGGTGGACGTGAACGCGGGCTGGATGCGCCGGCGGCAAAGCGGGTACGGGCACGGTGCGCGCTTGCGGGGCCCGGCATTCTGGGCTATCCACGTCGGGCGGCTGGAAGGATGTCGCCGCGCAACGTCACCTGAGGAGGAACTGCCATGAACGCATCGGCCTGCCGGCGCGCCACCTGCCTTGCACTCGCTGCCGCCGGCGTCGCCCTCGCCGGCGTCGCGACCGCGGCGATTCCCGCCAGCGAACGCAACGCCCTGATCGCCATCTACAACGGCACCGCTGGCGGTGGCTGGACCAGCAACGACCAGTGGTGCAGCGGGCCGTGCCCGCCAAGCGGCACGCCGACGTTCAATGCACCCGGCACCGAATGCAGCTGGCACGGCGTCACCTGCGACGCCGGCTCCACCCATGTGATCGCCATCGACCTCGGCGAGAACAACCTCGTCGGCGACATGCCCGAGCTGTCGGCATTCGGTTTGCTGCAGGCCTTCGACGCCCACCTCAACGAGCTGGGCGGAACGCTTCCGGCGCTGACCACGTTGCCGGCGCTGCAGGTGTTCGACGTGCACCGCAACCAGATCACCGGTCACCTGCCCGAGATCGCCGGGATGGCCAACCTGCGCCATTTCGACGTGTTCGCCAACCAGCTCGACGGCACGATCCCGCCGCTCACCGGCTTGCCGGCGCTGGAGTACTACGCCGTCGACAGCAACTACCTCACCGGTTCCATCCCGGCGGTCAACGGCCTGCCGGCGCTGCAGCACTTCGACGTCGATTCGAACATCCTCACCGGCCCGATCCCGCCCATTGCCGGGATGGCGTCGCTGAAATTCTTCGCCGTGTTCAACAACCAGCTCGACGGCCCGCTGCCGGCGCTCACCGGCCTGCCGGCGCTGGAGCGCTTCGATGCCAGCGCCAACTGGCTGACCGGTCCGCTGCCGGAAATCGCCGGCATGACCAACCTGCAGTACTTCACCGCCTATCACAACCTGCTGACCGGAACGATCCCGTCGTTCGCGGGCCTGCCCTCGCTCTACTACTACGACGTCAACACCAACTCGCTCACCGGTTCGCTGCCGCCACTCGACGGGTTGACGTCGCTGCAGTACTTCTCCGTGCACTCCAACCACCTCGGCGGCACGCTGCCGCCGATGGCGCCGTCGGTGCAGGCCGTGGTGATCGACCACAACGCGTTTTCCGGCGTGCTGCCGGCGGCACCGGCAGGCCTGCTGCCGGGCCAGTCGGTGCTGTGCCCGAACGCCTTCGAGCTGGTACCTGATCCGGCGTGGGATGCCGCCGTCGGGCACTCGCCCTGGTGGGGTGCGGCCGGCGAATGCGGCGACATGCTCTTCGCCAACGGCTTCGAGGCGCCCTGAGGACGCGGGGGCAGCGGACGGGGCGCGCGGCGCGCGGCGTCAGCCGGTGAAGGCGCCGTAGCCCCGCACGCGCTGGTAGCGCTGCGCGACCAGCTCTTCCGGCGCCAGCGGGGCGAGTTCGGCGAGCTGGTTCAGCAGCACCGCCTTCAGCCGGATCGCCATCGAGCGCGGGTTGCGGTGCGCGCCGCCGAGCGGCTCGCGCACCACCTTGTCCACCAGGCCGAGTTCCTTCAGGCGCCCCGCCGTCATGCCGAGCGCTTCGGCGGCATCGCGCGCCTTCTCGGCGGTCTTCCAGAGGATCGAGGCGCAGCCTTCCGGCGTGATCACCGAATACGTGCTGTACTCGAGCATGTTGGTGCGGTCGCCGACCCCTATCGCCAGCGCCCCGCCTGAACCGCCCTCGCCGATCACCGTGCACAGCACCGGCACGCGCAGGGTGGCCATTTCCAGCAGGTTGCGCGCGATGGCTTCGCTCTGGCCGCGCTCCTCGGCGCCGACGCCGGGATAGGCGCCGGGCGTGTCGATGAAAGTCAGGATCGGCAGCCCGAAGCGCTCGGCCATCTTCATCAGGCGCAGCGCCTTGCGATAGCCTTCCGGGCGCGGCATGCCGAAGTTGCGGCGGATCTTCGAGCGGGTGTCGCGGCCCTTCTGCTGGCCGATCACCATCACGCTGCTGCCGCCCATGCGTGCCAGTCCGCCGACGATGGCCGCATCGTCGGCATAGGCGCGATCACCGGCCAGCTCGTGGAACTCCTCGCACATCGCGCCCACGAAATCGAGCGTGTACGGCCGCGCGGGATGGCGCGCCAGCTGGGCGACCTGCCAGGGCGTGAGGTTGCGGAAGATCTCGGCCGTCTTGGTCTTGAGCTTGCCGCGGAGGGTGGCGATTTCGTCCTCGATGTTCATCGACTGGCCATGGCTGGCATGGCGCAGCTCCTGGATCTTGGCGTCCAGGTCGGCGATGGGCTGTTCGAAATCGAGGAAGCTGGGGTTCATTCGCGGCTGTTCGGCGCCGGGTCCGGCGCAAAGCGGCGAGTATACCGGCTCGGCTGGGCCCGCATCGCGCAGCCGTCATGGCCGACCGGCTGCCCTCCCGCCGGTCAGCGCGTGAAGCTAGCCCGTGCCAGCCCGTCACGACGCTGGACAGGTCCCGCGCAGCCGTTTCGCCGCCCCGGCAAGCTCGTACGGGACCGCCGGTCCCGAATCCCCCATCCCCGCTCAGTGCGTCCAGGTGAGGTTGACGCCGACCGAGCGTTCCTGCGCGAAGGTGGAGAGTTCGTCCGCGGTCGCGTAGTACGTTTCGTCGAACAGGTTGCGCACGTAGATCTGCAGGCCGAGATCGGGCCGCAGGCGGTAGCGCAGGTCGGCGTCGACCACGTCCACGGCGTCGCGTGCGAGTTCCTCGAACCCCGGGCGGTCCATGGCCCAGCGGTGGCTGTAACGCGCGCCGAGGCTTGCCTTGCCGCGCGTATAGACCGCTTCGAACTCCGCCGTCACCGGCGGGATGCCGTAGAGGGGCTCGTGCCGGTTGAGGTCGGTGCCGCGAACCACGGCGGCGCCGGTCCGCAGCAGCAGGCCGTCGACCGGGGTCCAGGCAAGGCTCGCCTCGGCGCCATGCAGGCGCGCCTCGCCGACGTTGGTGTAGCCATTGACGTCGGGCGTGAGATCGACCAGCTGGATCAGGTCCTCGACGTCCGTCCGCCATACGTGGATCTCGCTCGACCAGTCCCCGGCGCGCCAGGCGTAGCCGAGGTCGATGCCTTCGGAATGCTCCGATCCAAGATCGGGATTGCCGACCACCTCGCCCACCGCGGTCACGCCGGAATAGAAGCGCTCCTCCAGCGTCGGAAAGCGGTAACCGGTGGAGAGGCTGAGGGTGACGCGCGAGGCCTCCGTCGGTGTCCATGCCGCGCCCGCGCTGAAGGCGTTGTCGGCGTCGTCCAGGCGCGCGCCGCCTTCTTCCTGCTCGATGGCCGAGTGGCGCGCGCCGAACTCGAGCGCAAACGCCGGAGCCAGGCGCCAGTCGGCGAGCGCGAACAGCGACCAGCCGTCCTCGCGCGCGCCGTGGAGGCTGTAGTGGCGATTGGCGACCGACCCTTCGGCGTCGTAGGCGGTGACGTCACGGCGGCCGAGGTATTCCCAGCCGAAGTTGGTGGTCAGCGCGCCGGCCTCGATCGTCTGCTGCACGGTGGCGCCGATGTCGGTGCTGCCGACGGCAGCGAACGTATCGGCCCGGTCGGGCCGCCGGTTCCAGGTGCCAAGGTACTGCTCGTGCGCGTGCACGCTCGCCTCGAAGCCGCCGGCGTGGCGCAGGCGCAGGCGCCCCAGCGTGTGGCTGTCCTCGGGATAGGTGGTGTCGCGCGTCGGGTAGCGGCTGTTGGACTTGCCGATGTCCTCCGTTCGGGATGGCAGCAGCAGGGCGTCGAGCGCGAAGTCGCCCACGTGCGCGCGGTACTGCAGGCTGGCGCTTTCGCGGCGGAAGCTGGTGTTGAGCGGCACGCCGTTGAGGGCCTCGCTGTCGCCTGCCTCGTGGCGGGCGACGGCGAGGGAGTACGCGTCCGATCCGGTGGCTGCGACGAGGCTGGTCTCGTCGCCGGAGGTGGCATAGCCCGCGCTCGCCGTCGTGGTGTCGAACCAGCGCGGCTCGATCGACAGCGCACCGCCGAGCGCGCCCGGACCGTAGTGGACGACGGCAGGGCCGCGCGTCACGGCGATGTCGCCGAGCAGCGCGGGTTCGACGAACGCCACCGGCACGCCGGCGCGCCGCTGCGCCGTCACCGGCATGCCGCCGACCAGGATCAGGATGCCGTTGGCGCCGCTGCCGCGGATCGAGAAGGTTTCGAACAAGCCGTTCTGGCCGGTGGCACCGACGCCCGGCACGCGCGTGATCAGGTCCTGGAAATCCTGCGGCGCGGCAATGGCCTCCTCGTAACCCACCACGTCGGTGGCGAGCGCGCTGGGCCAGTCGGCGGCGGTGCCGCGGGCAGTCACCTGCACGGTTTCACCGGTCCAGGGAGCCTCGTCGGCGTCGGCTTCACCGGCCGATTCGCCGCGACGTTCTTCGGCGCCTGCCTCGCCTTCCAGCAACGGCGCGGCGGCCATCACCGGAGCAGCGGCGCAGGCGCCAAGGGCAAGGAACGCGGCAAGCGCGTTGCGCGGCAGGGGGCGAGCCATCGGGAGTCCTCGGGCAGGAGCACGCGCTGCCGAAGCGGCAGGGCAGTGGCGCAGTCTAGAAAACGCGCGTCCGGCGGGGCTCCGCCTTGCGACGGATCGCACCTGGGCCGCTGGGCCGGGGAGCGGACGCCGCGTGCCCCGGGAGCGGCGCAGCCGCGACCGCGGACATCCGGCGGTTGCGGAAGCTGCGGGGAGTTGCGGCGTGATCTGGCGCATGGTGGTCGCGCTTGCAGCGCTCCTACGAAAGCGTGCTGTGGTGGCGTCGGCATGGTCGCGTTTGCGGCGATGCTGCAAAAGGGCGTCGCACGAAATGCGCGTCCCTGTGGAGCGGCGCAGCCGCCTCGCCGCTAGCTCTCGCTTCTGGGCTGCCCGAACACGATGTCCGCTGCCAGCACGCCATCGAGGGACTGCAGCGCCTGCCGCAGCGCAGGGCTGGCGCGCACGCGCCATTCGCTGCCGAGCTCGATTTCGCCTTGGCCGGCGGCGTTGCGGTAGGCGAGGCGCACGGGGGTGGCGCCGCCGCGGTGGTCGGCGAGGGTGTGCTGCAGGCGCGGGATGAAATCCGGTTGCACGCCGTTGAGCTTCAGGCGCAGGACGCGGGCGCGGCGCTCGCAGGCGGCTTCGATGGTGGATACCGATTGCACGCGCATCTGGTAGCCGCCGGTGAACTCGTCCACGCCGAGGCCGCCTTCGAACACCAGGATGGCATCGCGCGTCAGCAGGGCGCCGAATTCCTGCCAGGCCTCGCGGTAGAGCACGGCTTCGAAGCGGCCGGAAAAGTCCTCCACGCTGGCAAAGGCGCGGCTGTCGCCCTGCTTGCGCAGCGCGCTCACCGCGCCCGCGAGGACGAACGGCTGCAGGTCGGCATAGCGGCTGCGCCCTTCGCGTTGCGGCGGGCGGTAGTGACGGTCGATCTCGCCGGCGGGGCAGGTGGCGACCTCGGCCAGGAGATCGCGCCAGGCGTCGGTCGGATGGCCCGAGAGGTAATGGCCGAGGGTGTCGCGTTCGCCGGCGAGGCGTTGCGCGAGCGGCCACTCGGCGACCACCGGCAGCACGAGGGTGGCGACAGCCGGGCTGGCGGCGCCGAACATGTCGTTCTGCCCGGCCTGCGCATCGCGCGCCTGCTGCTCGGCGGCGCGCATCGCCTCCGGCAGCTGGGCCATCAGGCTGGCGCGGGTGGGCGCCAGCGCATCCAGCGAACCGGACAGGATCAATGCTTCGAGCACGCGCTTGTTGAGTTTCGCCGAATCCACCCGCCGGCAGAAATCGCCGAGGTCGGTAAACGGCCCACCGTCGCGCCGCGCCGCCACGATGTTCTCGATCGCGCCGCGGCCGACCCCCTTCACCGCGCCGAGCCCGTAGCGGATCGTGCCGGGCTCGATCGCATGGAACGCGAACTCGGAGGACTGGATGTCCGGCGGCAGCACGGCAAGGCCGAGCGTCCGCGCTTCGGCGAGGAAGGTCACCACCTTGTCGGTGTTGTCCATGTCGGCCGACAGCACCGCGGCCATGAACTCGGCCGGGTAGTGCGCCTTCAGCCACGCGGTCTGGTAGGAGACCAGCGCGTAGGCCGCCGCATGCGACTTGTTGAAGCCGTAGCCGGCGAACTTCTCCATCAGGTCGAAGATCGCGTCGGCGCGGGCCTGGTCCAGCCCGTTGCGTGCGGCGCCTTCGCGGAAGATGGCGCGGTGGCGCACCATTTCCTCGACCTTCTTCTTGCCCATCGCGCGGCGCAGCAGGTCGGCGCCACCCAGCGAGTAGCCGCCGATGATCTGCGCCATCTGCATCACCTGCTCCTGGTAGACCATGATGCCGTAGGTCTCTTTCAGGATCGGTTCGACGCGCGGATCCGGGTATTCGATCTGCTCGCGCCCCTGCTTGCGCGCGCAGTAGCTCGGGATCAGGTCCATCGGCCCCGGGCGGTACAGCGACACCAGCGCGATGATGTCCTCGAAGCAGTCGGGTCGCGCGTCCTTCAGCATGCCCTGCATGCCGCGCGATTCGAGCTGGAACACCGCCACCGTGCGCGCCTTGCGCAGCAGCTCGAACACCGCCGGGTCGTCCAGCGGCAACGCGGCGACGTCGAGCGGCGCCTCGCCGGTGGCGGCACGACGCGCGTTGATGGCCGCCTGCGCGCGGTCGATGATGGTGAGGGTGCGCAGGCCGAGGAAGTCGAACTTGACCAGTCCTACCGCCTCGACGTCGTCCTTGTCGAACTGCGTGACCACGCCTTCGCCGCCATCGGAATAGAGCGGCGCGAATTCATGCAGCGGCCCGGGCGCGATCACCACGCCGCCGGCGTGCTTGCCGGCATTGCGGGTGAGGTCCTCGAGCTTGAGCGCGAGATCCACCAGCTGGCGCGCTTCCTCGTCGTCCTCGTACAGCGCGCGGAATTCGCCCACCACGCGGTCGGGTTCGCGGCGCGCCTTTTCCGAGCGGCCGAGGGCGTCCTCCAGCGAAAGATCGAGCGGCATGCGCGGGATCAGCTTGGCGATGCGGTCGACCTGGCCGTAGGGCATGCCGAGCACGCGCCCGGTGTCGCGCAGCACGGCCTTCGCAGCCATGGTGCCGTAGGTGATGATCTGGCTGACGCGGTCGCGGCCATAGCGGTCGGCGACGTAGTCGATCACGCGGTCGCGGCCTTCCATGCAGAAGTCCACGTCGAAGTCCGGCATCGAAACGCGTTCGGGATTGAGGAAGCGCTCGAACAGCAGGCCGTAGCGGAGCGGATCGAGGTCGGTGATGCCGAGCGACCACGCCACCACCGAGCCGGCGCCGGAGCCGCGCCCCGGCCCCACCGGCACGCCGTTGTTGCGCGCCCAGCCGATGAAGTCGGCGACGATCAGGAAGTAGCCCGGGAACTCCATCCCGACGATCACGTCGAGTTCGGTTTCCAGGCGCCGGTCGTAGTCCTCGCGTTCGAAGCCGGGCGCCAGCGGGCGCGACGCCAGGCGCTGTTCCAGCCCGGCGCGCGCCTGCACCCGGATGTAGCTGGCAAGGTCCTGGCCCGCCGGCGCCGGGAAGGCGGGCAGGGCGTAATGGCCGAAGGACATCTCGAGGTTGCAGCGGCGTGCGAGTTCCACCGCGTTGTCGAGCAGCTCCGGCAGGTCGGCGAAAGCGTGCGCCATCTCCGCCGGCGTCTTCAGGTACTGCTCGGGCGCGTAGTCGCGCGGGCGTCGCGGATCGGCCAGCACCCGGCCGGCATGGATGCACACGCGCGCCTCGTGCGCCTCGAAGTCGTCGCGGGCGAGGAAGCGCACGTCGTTGCTGGCGACCACCGGCAGGTCGAGCGCGGCGGCGAGTTCCAGCCCGCCGGCAAGGAACGCCTCCTCGCCAGGGCGACCGGTACGCGTCGCCTCGAGATAGTAGCGGTCCGGGAAGCGCTCGCGCCACCAGGCGGCGTGCGCGCGCGCGGCCTCGTCGTTGCCGGCCAGCAGCGCGCGGCCGGTGTCGCTGTGCTGGCCCGCCAGCACGATGAGGCCGTCGCCGCAGGCCTCAAGCCACGACGGCTGCACCAGCGCGCGCTCGCCATGGCGGATTTCCGCGTACGCGCGCGACAGCAGCTGCGAAAGGTTGCGGTAGCCGCGGTCGTCCTGGCAGAGCACGACGAGGCGCTGCGGCTGCGCCGGATCGGCGGGGTCGGGCAGCCAAAGGTCGCAACCGGCAATCGGCTTGATCCCCGCCGCTTCCGCGGCCCGGTAGAACTTGACCAGCGCGAACAGGTTTGCTTGGTCGGTCAGCGCCACCGCCGGCATGCCTGCCCGCGCGCACGCTGCCACCAGCTCGCCGACGCGGATGGTCGAGTCGAGCAGCGAGTATTCGCTGTGGACGTGGAGGTGGACGAAGCCGGGAGGCATGGCACGGACAGGCGGGCGGTCCAGCGTAGTCGCTGGCCGGGGGTGCGGCAAGGATTGACAGGGGCAGGGGCCAGGCGCTGGCGGCCAGGACCGGGAAGGTCACTTCCAAGGCGATCCGGCGGTGCGCCTCTGACACGACGCCGACCAGGACCCGCAAGACCGTAGGATGCGGTGAGCGCAGCGAACCGCATCACGAGGCGCGAGTCGATCGCGATCCGGATCCCTGCGCACGTGGTCGATGCGGTGCGCCTTCGGCTTACCGCATCCTACGACCAAGGCCTTTGTGTGTTTCGTAGTCGTTGGGGAACCCACGGCCACCGTAGGATGCGGTGAGCGCAGCCAACCGCTTCACGAGGCGGGAGTCGACCGCGAACCGGATCCCTGCCCACGAACCCGCGATCGATGCGGTGCGCCTGCGGCTTACCGCATCCTACGATCCAGGCCTGTTGCGCAAGGACCCGTTTCGATCCTCGCGAGGCGGAGGCGGTCTTGCGTGCGTCGAGTGTCCGATCCGGGGTCTCAGGAAGCGGCGGGCAATGTGCAGCACCACCACACTTGACTGATCATTTTCATAACTCGACCAACCGATGATGATGTTCTTTCCGTCGGGTGAGAATCGGATCCTGTCGAACAGCGGCGAATCGTATTTGCCCATGCCGAATTCGCTGGCGAGCGAACGCAACGAAGTCAGGCCGGTCTCCGGCGTCCACAGGAACGGCCTTTGGACATAGCTTTCCGAGTCCGGGTATGTCGGGAACCGATGTGCCGAATACAGGCCGAAAATCATCGAACCATCTGGCGAGACATCGTGGATGGTATAGGCACCGTAGGGATCGGGATAGGCATCCGGTATGGGCTCCATGAACCCAAGGAAGCCAAATTCGCCGTTGTCCTGGAGGAACCAGCCGCTGCTGCCGAAAACGATGCTGCAATCGGCATTGCAGGCGACTGCCGGGCCCAGTTCCCGTCCGTCAGGAGCGAAAAGCTGGGTTGGCAGACCGCCGCCGTCCCAGCGAACGGCAAGGATGTCCGGATAGATGTGCCCAGGCTTTGGTGCGCGGACGGCGGCACCGACTACCACGTTGCCATCATCGGAGACCGCTAGCGCGATCGCGCCGCCGCTCCACTCGGGGTTCGGAAGCATCTGCTGGACGCCGCCATCGAGGGGCCAGACCCACGCCTGCTCGACTTTGCCATTGTCGTTTCCACCGCCAACGAGGAACCGGAAATTCCTCGAGACACCGGATGCTTCCGACTGGTCCACCGCACCACCTGCCAACACCTGCCAGCCATCCGCGCGGTTCCACGTGAGGATGTCCGTCTCTGGCATCTGCACGAAATCGGTGGTGATGAGTGACGATCCATCCGGCGAAACGAGCACGGGCTGCCCGTTGTGCTCTCGGGGTATTTCTTCCCAGACCTGGCCGTCCGGGTGCCAAAGGACGGTTGAGCCGGTTCCTCTCCCGGCAATCGTGCCGTCGTCGGTGATCGAAGTGGCCGTGATGTAGTGCGGATTGGCTGGCGTACTCTCGGGCAGGGGAATTTCCTCCCACGTCACGCTGTACAGATCGGTGAAGCTGCGTTCGCCTTCGAGACCGGCGGCCGGTCGTGGCGCCGTCTGGGGCATTTGCGCCGGATCGTTCGATCCGTATGGCGCAGCGCCGGCTGCTGCCGGCAGCAAGGCCAGGGCTCACAGGGCGGGGCGGAGGCCACGGCCAGCCTGCGTGAGGAACTGGCGGAAGTCGACTCGAACGAATCCCATCGTTGATTGCTCCTTCCCATGCACTGCAGACGGCGATGGGGTGTCGCATGACTACGCGGCGCGACCGTGCGGCAACCCTAAGCGTGAAAAGAAGGGAGTGCAAACAAAGCCCCCCCGGGGTCGGTGCGGCCATCCCGTTCCCTCGACGAATCAACCGCGTAGCGTGCAAGAAGCGGGGGCTACGAACCGCATCACCGGCAGGGGGCGATCGCGATCCGGATCCCTGCGCACGAACCGCGATCGATGCGGTGCGCCTTCGGCTTACCGCATCCTGCGATCGACCTTTGGACGTTTCGTAGTCGCCTGGAAATCCCACCCCGCCGTAGGATGCGGTGAGCGCACCGAACCGCGTCGCCGAGTGGGAGCAGGTCCGCGAGTCGGATTCCTTGCGTACGAGCCAGCGATCGACGCAGTGCGCGTCGGCTTGCCGCATCCTGCGGTCTAGAACAGCTCCGGCTCCATCACCCGCCGCACGGGGGCAAAGCGGGCGCGATGGAGGGGGCACGGGCCGAGGCGTTCGAGCGCTTCGAGGTGCTCGGGCGTGGAGTAGCCCTTGTGGCGGGCGAAGCCGTAGCCGGGGTGGGAGGCGTCGTGTTCGCGCATGATGGCGTCGCGCGTGGTCTTGGCGAGGATCGAGGCGGCGCTGATGGCAGCTTCGCTGGCGTCACCGCCAATGATGGCGCGTGCGGGGCAGGGCAGGTCGCGCGGCAGGGCGTTGCCATCGATCAGTGCCAGCGTCGGTACCTGCGACAGCGCCAGCAGCGCGCGGGTCATGCCGGCCATCGTGGCCCAGAAGATGTTGAGGCGGTCGATCTCGTCGACGTCCACGGCGACCACCGCCCAGGCGCGCGCGCGGGCACGGATCAGCGGCGCCAGTTCCTCGCGGCGGGCCTCTGGCAGCACCTTGGAATCGGCCAGGCCATCGATCTTCCGACGCGGATGCAGGATCACGGCAGCCACCACCACCGGACCCGCCAGGGGTCCGCGCCCGGCCTCGTCGACACCGGCAACGAGGGCCTTCGGGCGGGCAGGTGGGAGCGATGTCATGCCATGCGATCCGGGTCATGCCGCGGGCAGGCGGCGCAGTGCCGGATCATGCGTCGGAAGTGGCGCCGGCGTCGAGTGCGTTGGCGGAGGCGTGATGCGGACTTCGCGCAAGGAGCGCCCCCATCCGGCCCTTCGGGCCACCCCGGATCAGGTCCGGGGCAGGCTCTTCCCCCGCTTCGCAGGGGAAGGGACACGAAAGCTCACGGCGCTTCACGGTCGCGACGATGCCTGCCTTCGCTTCCCCGGCATGCGGGGAAAGCTGCCCGGCAGGGTTGACGGGGGCGCTTGGCGTGGAGTTTCCGTGTGAACAGCGCCCCTGTTCGCCCTTGCTCCGGATCAGGTCCGGACCAGCACACACCGCATCCATCAGGTCGGATGCGATGGTGTCGTGGCCCCATGGTGAGTCGCGGTGATGCGGTTCGCTGCGCTCACCGCATCCTACGGGGTTGGTGCGGCGGGGACGGCGAGGATCGCGGCGGCGGCGCTGCGGCTGGCGTCGCGGCGGAGCAGGGCGTGCAGGCGGCGGTATTCGTCGGCCAGCGCGGCATCGGCGTCGCCGCGGAGCATCGGAGCGAGGGCAGCGGCGAGGGCTTCCGGCGTGCAGGCATCCTGCATCAGCTCGGGGACGAGGTCGTGCCCGGCGAGGACGTTGGGCAGCGAATAGCGCGCCACCTTGAGGAGGCCGAGGCCCTTCACGAGGGCGTGCGTGAGCGGAGCGACGCGGTAGGCCACCACCATCGGCCGCTTGGCGAGCAGCGCCTCGAGTGCCGCGGTGCCGGAGGCGAGCAGCACGGCATCGGCGGCGGTCATCGCCTGGTGCGAGGCGGGCGGCTCGCCTTCGCGGGCGGCGGTGCCGCCGAGCAGGAGCAGGGGCGGCTCGGTCCAGGCGGCCGGCGGCTTGCCACTGGCGGGGTCGCGCAAGCTGAAACCCGCCTCGCGTGCGAGCATGGCAAAGGCGTTGCGGCAGGCCGGGTTGGCCATTGGCACCACCAGTTGCAGGCGCGGGAACTGTGCGGCCAGCAGGCGTGCCGCGGCGAGGAAGAGGGCGCCGAGGCGCGCGATCTCGCCGAGCCGGCTGCCGGGCAGCACGGCCAGCACGGTGGCTTCCGGCGCGATGCCGAGCGCCGCGCGTGCGGTGGCGCGGTCGGGCTCCATCGGCATGGCATCGGCCAGCGGGTGCCCGACGAAGCGTGCATCCACGCCGTGGCGGGCGTAGATCGGCGGCTCCATCGGAAACAGGCACAGCACGCGGTCCGCGCTGCGGCCGATCTTCGCCGCGCGTCCCTCGCGCCAGGCCCACACCGACGGGCTGACGTAGTGCACGGTGAAGAGGCCGGCCGCCTTCAGCCGCCGCTCGAGGCCGAGGTTGAAGTCCGGCGCATCGATGCCGACGAAGGCGTCGGGGCGCAGCGCCAGCGTGCGTCGCGCGACATCGCGGCGGATCGCCAGCAGTCCCGGCAGGTGGCGCAGCACCTCGGCCAGTCCCATCACCGACAGGCGCTCCATCGGGTGCCAGCTTTCCAGCCCCGCCGCGATCATCCGCGGCCCCCCGATGCCTGCGAAGCGCGCCTGCGGCTCGCGCTCACGCAACGCCTCGATCAGGTCCGCCCCGAGCAGGTCGCCGGAGGCTTCGCCGGCGACAAGCACGAAAAGCGGGGAATGGGGAATGGGGAATGGGGAATGGTCGAAAGCCATCGGGCACTGGGAATGGGGCAAGGAGTCAGGGAATGGGGATGGTCAAGGCCACCACACCTCGCAGCCCTCCGGCACACATTGTTTCAGGTCCCGCCGGGCACTTTGCCGGGACACGCCGCAGGCAAGTACCTCTGCTTTAACTATTCCCTATTCCCCAATCCCCATTCCCGGCTCTTCACCGCGCCAACGACCGCTCGCTGCGCTCGATGAAGTCGAGCATGCCGGCGACATCGTCGCTGCTGCGTGCCTGTTCGGCGAGCTGGGCGCGCGCCTGTTCCAGCGGGTTGCCACCGAGGTAGACGGTGCGGTAGGCGCGGCGGATGGCGCCGATGCGGTCGCTGTCGAAACCGCGCCGCTTGAGGCCTTCGCTGTTGATGCCGCGCGGGCGGGCGTAGCTGCCGGCCACCATCACGAACGGCGGCACGTCGGCATTGATGAGGCTGCCCATGCCGGCAAAGGCATGCGCGCCGATTCGGCAGAACTGGTGCACGCCGGTGAAGCCGCCGAGGATGACGTGGTCGCCCACCTCGACGTGGCCGGCCAGGGTGGCGTTGTTGGCGAACACCACGTGGTTGCCGACGCGGCAATCGTGCGCGATGTGCACGTAGGCCATGATCCAGTTGTCGTCGCCGATGCGGGTCGTGCCGCCGCCTTCCCCGGTGCCGCGGTTGAGGGTGGTGAATTCGCGGATCGTGTTGCGGTCGCCGATCACCAGTTCGCTGCGCTCGCCGGCGTACTTTTTGTCCTGCGGCTCGGCGCCGACGGAGGCGAACTGGAAGATGCGGTTGTCGCGCCCGATGCGCGTCGGGCCCTCGATCACCGCATGCGGACCGACCGTGGTGCCTTCGCCGATCTCGACGTCCGCCCCGATCACGGCGTAGGCACCCACCTGCACCGAGCCGGCGAGACGGGCGGACGGATCGACCACGGCGCTCGGATGGATCATCAGGCCGGCACCTCGGCGCACAGGATGTCGGCCTCGGCCGCGAGCGCGCCCTCGACCGTGGCGCGCCCGCAGAACAGGCTCATGTTGCGCACGCGCCGCTTCTGCTCCACCTCGATGCGCAGCTGGTCGCCCGGAACCACCGGCCGCGCGAAGCGCGCCTTGTCGACCTTCACCAGGTAGAACACCACCGGCTGGCTGGCATCGTGCGCGTTGGAGAGCTTGATCAGGGCGCCAGCGGCCTGTGCCATCGACTCGATGATGAGCACGCCCGGCATCACCGGGTGGCCGGGGAAGTGCCCCTGGAAGAACGGCTCGTTGAAGGTGACGTTCTTCAGCGCGACCACGCGCGTGTCCTGCTCGAACGCGGTGACGCGGTCGATCAGCAGGAACGGGTAGCGGTGCGGCAGCATCGCCGCGATCTGCTCGACCCCGATCGGCAGCGCGGGTGCCGCCGTTTGATCGTTCATGGCTCGTCTTCCCTTCCGGCGGCGCCGACGCGCCGCGCAATCTCGTCCAGGTGGCGGAAACGCGCCGCGTTGCGGCGCCATTGGCGGTTCGGCTGAATCGGCGTGCCGGACGAATACTCGCCCGGCTCGCGGATCGAATGGGTGACCAGGCTCATCGCGGTGATGGTGACGCGGTCGGCCAGGCTCAAATGACCCAGTATGCCAGCGCCGCCGCCGATCAGGCAGTAGCGTCCGATGATGGCGCTGCCGGCCACCGCCGCGCAGCCCGCGAGCGCGGTGTGCGCGCCGATCTGCACGTTGTGGGCGATCTGGATCTGGTTGTCCAGGCGCACGTCTTCCTCCAGCACGGTGTCGCCCAACGCGCCGCGGTCGATCGTGGTGTTGGCGCCGATCTCGCAGTCGTCGCCGATGCGCACGCCGCCGAGCTGGGGCACCTTGGTCCAGCCGGTCCCCTCGAAGGCGAGGCCGAAGCCGTCGGCGCCGATGACTGCGCCCGGATGGACCAGCACGCGCCGGCCGAGCACCACGTCCTGCACCAGGGTGGCACGCGCGACGAGGCGCGCCTGCGCGCCGACGCTGCAACGCGGCCCGATGACGCAGTGGGGACCAAGGATGGCCCCCTCGCCGATGTCGGCATCAGCCGCCACCACGCAGAGGGGACCGACGCTGGCGCCCGCCGCGATGCGCGCGCCGGGTTCCACCACCGCGGACGGGTGGATGCCTGGCTCGGCCGCCGGTTGGCGCTCGAACAACGCAGCCACGTGGGCGAAGGCGACGTAGGGATCGGCTGCCACGAGGCAGGGTCGCGGACAGCTGGCGGCATCCGCCTCGCGCAGCACCACGGCGGCCGCCCGGGTGGCGGCCAGCTGCGCGCGGTAGCGCGGATTGGCGAGGAAGCCGACGTCGGTGGGACCGGCATGCGCGAGGGTGTCCACCCCGTCCACGGGCAGCTCGGGGTCGCCGCGCAGCACCAAGCCGAAGCGCTGCGCGAGGGCGCCGAGGGTCAGGCCGGCAGGCGCGATCATGGCGCCGGCACCTTCGCCGCCTGCCGCCGCAGGCGTTCGAGGATGCGCTCGGTGACATCGACGCGCGGGCTGGCGTACACCACCGGGCTCGGCACGATCAGGTCGAAGCCCTGTTCGCGCGCGAACTCCACCACCGCATCGTTGATGACGCGCCAGCTGCGGTCGAGTTCCTGGTCGCTGCGTGCCTTGAGTTCCGAGCGCAGGGCTTCGCGGCTGCGCCGGATCGAGCGGTCGAGCGCATCGATCTCGCGCTGCAGCGCGTCGGCAGCCGCGGCATCGAGCGTCCCCGCGGTTCGCGTCTGGCGCGCGTGCAGTTCCGCCGAGCGCCGCTCGTCGGCCTTGAGGGCGGCGTCACGCGCGGCGAATTCGCCCTCGAGCTTCTGCCGCCCGGCAACCACCTGCGGCGCGTTGTCGAGCAGGCGCTTCATGTCGACGTAGCCGACGCGGGTGGCGGCCTCCTGCGCGGCGGTTGGGCCGGCCGCGGCCAGCGCCGACACGAGCAGCAGTGCAACAAGGCGATTGGCTGGTTTTGCGTGCTGCCCCACCCGCGTCTCCTCGTCGCCGACGGCGTACCTTGCCCTCCGCTGTCAGAACGTGTTGCCGAACATGAACTGGATCAGCTCCGTGTCGTCGCCGTCCTTCTTGCGCAGCGGCTTGGCGAAGTTGATCACGATCGGGCCCACCGGTGCACGCCACTGGAACGAAAGGCCGGTGGAAGCGCGCAATTCGCTCGCGCTGAAGGTGCGGTAGGGGCGGCACTCGGGCGTGGTGGCGCACAGGTTGTTCTTGAACACGTTGCCGACGTCGACGAACCAGGACAGGCGGGTGCTGTCGCTGTTTTCCTTCACGAACGGAGTCGGGAAGATCACCTCGGCCGAAGCGACCGTCTTCAGCGCGCCGCCCAGCGGAAGGCGGCAGTTGGGGTCGTCCGGCCGGCAGAACTGGTTGGCGAGGGTGTAGGGCCCGAGCGTGTTGTCGCGGAAGCCGCGCACGTCTGCCACGCCGCCGGCGTAGAAGTTCTCGAAGAACGGCAGCCCGGAAATGTCGGCGCGGTAGCGTGGGTGGTCGGGCGAGAGCACGCTCCTGGGGGCATTCCAGGTGTCGCCGTAGCCGAGCGCGAAGTGGCCGTAGAAGGTCAGCTTGTCGGTCATGCGCAGGTACTGCGCGAAACGGTAGTTGATGCGGTAGTACTCGACCGTCGAGCCCGGCAGGGTGACTTCCAGCGACAGCGACTGGAGCGAGCCGCGGGTCGGGTTCCAGAAGCGGTTGCGGGTGTCGTGCGCCCACGACAGCTGTGTGTTCCAGGTATGGAAGGTGAAGTGGCCGAGGTTGTCGATGTAGTCGATGATGCTCGGCGGCGTCAGCCCGGGGTAGGTGAAGATGCCGGTCTTGCTGATGCCGACCTGCGCGTTGATCGTGTCGGACTCGGTGATCGGCAGGCCGAGGTAGATGTCGAACGCATCGGATCGGGTCAGATAGCTGGCGAGGTTGTTCTCGCTGGCGTCGATCGATGTGTGGCGCATGTCGTAGCCGAGGCCGATGCCGTCATCGGTCAGGTACGGCTCGTAGTAGCTCAGCTGGTAGCGCTCGAGGTAGCCGCTCTTGGTCGCGGTCACCGAGATGCGGTCGCCGGTGCCGAGGAAATTGTTCTGCGTCACGCTGATGCTGGCGATCAGGTGCTGCACCTGCGAGTACCCGAGGCCGAAGGTGAACTGGCCGGAGTTCTGCTCCTCCACCGTCACCACCACGTCGACCTGGTCGTCGCTGCCGGGCACCTTCGGCGTGTCGATGCTGACGGAGCTGAAGAAGCCGAGCCGCTGCAGGCGGATCTTCGAGCGGTCGATTGCCGCCTGCGAGTACCACGAGCCCTCCAGCTGGCGCATCTCGCGCCGCAGCACCTCGTCCTCGGTGTGCTGGTTGCCCTTGAACGCCACCCGCCGCACGTACACGCGCTTGCCCGGGTTGACGAAGAAGTTGATGCCGACCTCGCGCTTTTCCTTGTCGATTGCCGGGATCGGCTCGACCTGGGCGAAGGCGTAGCCGATGTTGGACAGCGTGGCCGTGATGGCATCCACCGACTGTTCGACCTTGGCGCGCGAGAACTCGTCGCCGGTGTTGACCTGGATGAGCTTGCGCAGGTCCTCCTCGTTGAGCACGAGGGTGCCGGTCAGCTGGATGCTGGAGACGGTGTAGACCTCGCCCTCGGTGATGCTGGCGGTGACGTAGATCTTGCGCTTGTCGGGGCTGATCGCCACCTGGGTCGAATCGACCGAGAAGTCCGCATAGCCGCGGTCCATGTAGTAGGACTGCAGTTTCTCGAGGTCGCCGGACAGCTTCTCGCGCGAGTACTGGTCGTCCTTGGTGTACCAGGACGTCCAGTTGGAGGTGTTGGATTCGAAGCCGTCCTCGATGTCCTCGTCGCTGAAGGCGGTGTTGCCGACCACGTTGAGGTGCTTGATGCGCGCGGCCTTGCCCTCGGCGATGTTGATGGCCACCTCGACCCGGTTGCGGTCGAGGTTGACGGTCGAGGTCTTCACCGAGACGTTGTACTTGCCGCGGTTGTAGTACTGGCGCGTCAGCTCGCTCTGCACTTCCGACAGCTTGAGCGGGTCGAACGCCTCGCCTTCGGCCAGGCCGATGCCCTTGAGGCCCTTGCGCAGGTCTTCCTCCTGCAGGTCCTTGTTGCCGCGGATGACGAGCTTGGTGATCTGCGGCCGCTCCTTCAGGGTGACGACCAGGATGTCGCCCTCGCGGGCGAGCTGCACGTCGTTGAAGAAGCCCGTCTTGTACAGGGCCCGGATCGCGTCGGCGGCGCGGTCGGTGGTGAGCGCATCGCCCTTCTCCAGCGGCAGGTAGGTGAACACCGTGCCGGGGGCGATGCGCGACAGCCCCTCGATGCGGATGTCGGAGATCGTGAACGGGTCGATGGCCGACGCGTCGGCGGCGAAAAAGGCGAGCAGGAGCAGGGCGGCAATACGCTTCATCGTCACTTCCGTCGGGGCGTCGTCGGGCCCGCGGCGGGGACCGTCGCGGCCGTGTTCGTCATGGGACCCATCCGGGGATCAGGAGGCGATCCGCAGGATGTCGTTGTAGAACGCCAGGCCCATCAAGGCCACGAGCAGGGTGAGGCCCACGTATTGGCCGGCAATCTGCACGCGTTCGCTGACCGGGCTGCCCTTGAACAGTTCGATAAGGTAATACAGCAGATGGCCGCCGTCCAAGATCGGGATGGGCAGCAGGTTGAGGATGGCGAGGCTGAGCGAGATGATCGCCAGGAAGTTGAGGAACCAGGGGATGCCGAGCTGGGCCGAACTGTTGGCCACCTGGGCAATGGTGATCACGCCCGACAGGTTCTTCAGCGAGGCGCTGCCGGTGAGCATGCGCCCCAGCATGCCAAGGGTTTCGCGGCTGCGCTGCCAGGTTTCGGAAAACGCCTGCGGAATCGCCGCCAGCGGGCCGTAGCGCAGCAGCGCGTCGTAGGCGGCGTCGACCGGCTGTGGCGCGATGCCGAGCAGCCAGCGCGGCGCGCCTTCGCCCGCGGCGGCATTGGGCTCGGGGGTGGCGTCCAGCGCGAGGCGCTGGCCATCGCGCTCGATCGCGAGGTGTAGCGC